>JAUSJN010000024.1 GCA_030647325.1 Nanobdellota archaeon
TCTCCTAATTCTGAAAGCTTGCAGATTTTTACTCTTGCATCAGCGATGATCTCGGCATCTTCTGCTTTCTGCATCTCCGCAAATACTTTTTCCCAATCGACAGCAAGGTGTAATGAAAATCCATTCCCGTACTTGAAGGTAGGCAATTCTAACTCGGTAAATTTCTTCTCCGCCTGTTCTTTCAGTTGGGTAATTGTGGTGATCATTTTCTTGCTCTAGTTTGTGGTTCTTCAGCCAATGCTTCTAGGGTTGCCTGATGTTCCTCTTCTGCTTTTTTATCTGTGAATTCTGCATCTACTACTGGAACTTTTACTCGCCATTGTGGAGCTTCGTATTTTGTATTGTTAGCGATGTGGCGAAGAGCATCCGGTCCTTTGGCAAGAGTTTGTTTTTCAAGATGAGTATTAATCAATTTAGCAGCAAGATAACTAATGAGTGCAACGCTTGTAACTCTTAAAATGGCTTCATAACTATAACTATTTGAGTGAGGGGTTCTTAGTACACTAACACCAACAACGGCTACGAACATTACACCAACAACTAAAGCTTTCTTTTCAGCTCTATCTACTTTTTCTGTTAAATGAATTTCCTTGTACCACATATTAACATCTTTTTCGGTTGGAATTCGATAAAGGTGGAATTTTAGATTTTTACTAAAAGGACCATCTGGCCAGAGATCATAACCAAGATCGCGATCTGCCAAAATTTCTACTCCTTTTTTATTATTCCTTAGATAGACAATTGGTTCGCTAGGTGGTTCTCCTTCTGACAACGTCACTTTCTGAAAACCATATTCTGCAAGAGCATCCTCGAGCCTTCCATGAGGAAGTTGAACACCTGCTGCGCTAAAAAGAATACTACCTTTCTTAGCCAACTCTTCCAACGTAGCTCTCGCTTCTTCAAACCTTTCACGATGAAGTTCTATTCCAACAGTTTCACTTTGGTACATCCTAAAAGCCCTCTACCTCTAATTCAATCAACTTGTTCAATTCCACCGCATATTCCAGGGGTAGCGCTTTTATGACCGGTTCGATGAATCCGGAGACGATCATCTGGATGGCCTGCTGCTCGCTCAATCCGCGGCTGGTGAGATAAAATAATTGTTCTTCACCAATCTTGCTGACTGTCGCTTCATGGCCGAGATTGACTTTATTATTATCAACTTTCATATACGGATAAGTATTGGAAACGGACAGGTTGTCTAAGAGCAGTGCATCACATTGCACATTTGACTTGGCATTTACTGCATCTTTGGTGACTCTCACTAAACCACGATAGCTGGAAATGCCTCCACCTTTGCTGATACTTTTCGCTTTGATGATGGAGGTCGTATTTGGCGCGATGTGGATTGCTTTTGCGCCGGTATCCTGATCCTGTCCAGGTCCGGCGAAAGCGATGCCGATGCTTTCTGAATGGGCATTTTCCCCGATCAGGACTGAGCAAGGGTATAACATAGTCTTGCAGCTTCCCATGTTTCCATTCAGCCATCGTACAGAAGCGTCCTTGTGCACGATCGCTCGTTTAGTGTTCAGGTTGTACACGTTCTTGCTCCAGTTCTCGATGGACGAGTAGGTCATCTTTGCGCCGGGAAGAACGTGCAGCTCCACACAGCCGGCATGTAAAGAATTTTTGCTGTACTTGGGTGAACTGCAGCCCTCGATGTAATGTAACTCTGCTCCTTCATCAACGATGATCAAAGTATGTTCAAACTGTCCGCCGCTCTGCTCATTCATCCTGAAGTAGGCTTGCAAGGGAAGTTCTACTTTCACGCCTTTAGGGATATAGATGAACGTCCCTCCGCTCCAGACCGCACCATGCAGCATGATGAACTTGTGATCGCTGATGGGGATGCAGGAAGTCATGAAATATTTCTTGACCAATTCAGGATATTTTTGCACCGCTACATCCATGTTCTCGAAAATGACGCCTTGATCTTTCAGTTCCTTCATCAAGTTATGATAGACAACATTAGAATCATACTGCGCACCAACTCCAGCTAACGCTTTCTTTTCTGCTTCAGGTATCCCTAAGCGGTCAAAAGTCTGTTTGATCTCTTCCGGTACTTCTTCCCATCTGTCGGTCTCTTTCGCGTCAGGATCGACAAAGAAGACAATTTCATCGATGTTAAGTTCGCTAAGATTCGGACCCCAAGTCGGCAGAGGCGTCTGATTGAATAATCCCAATGCTTTCAGTCTTTTTTCCAGTATCCAATCTGGCTCGTTTTTGGTTTTAGATATAAGCCTGACTATCTCTTCATTCAAGCCTGGTTCAGCAACATATTTAGCCTTATGCTGGTCTGCCTTATCGTACAGTTCCCGGTTGAGGGTTAGCTCTATTTTCTGCATTTTCTTTCTTTTTCTTAACTATTGTTAATTATTTATAAAGATTGCTCAAAGAAATGAAGGAAAGATTTATATAATAAAACATTATATTTCATTATGAAAGATAAGGGTGAATGAAAATGACACAAGCGATAATCAACTTGGGAGAATATGAAGATAGAATCTTGACTATAATCAAGGGAAAATACGGTTTTAAAAATAAGTCCGACGCTATTAATTTTGTTATTGATAAATTTGAAGAGGAACTTCTTGAACCAGCATTAAAACCAGAATTTGTGCATAAAATGAA
Organism: Nanobdellota archaeon; assembly: GCA_030647325.1. GTDB lineage: Archaea > Nanobdellota > Nanobdellia > Woesearchaeales > GW2011-AR9 > JACPIL01. Next base: position 2,632 of record JAUSJN010000024.1, read on the forward strand.
GGTTATGGAAAAAACTGGGAAGTATAAAAGTTATAAATCTCTTTCTGAGTTGCGTAAGGATATAGAAAATGCGTGATTTCTTAGTAGAAGAAGGTCTTCGAAAAACGCTTCAGAAAATGACTAAGAAAGATAAAGCTATGTATGAAGCGGTGATGAAAAAATTTGATGAGATTCTTTCCTGCATAGACGTTGAGCATTATAAGAATTTACGAGCACCAATGCAGGAATTTAAACGAGTTCATATCAAGGGTTCGTTTGTTTTAATTTTCAAATACCTTCCTTCAGAAGACAAGATCATCTTTTTTGAATTAGATCATCACGATAATATCTACGGCTAAACTAATGGAAGACATAATTATTGCATAATAATGCTATGTCTTCCAAACTTTAGTTGAGGGGAAATTATGGGTAGAACTATTGTCCTCAACTAAACAATAGGAAAATATATAAGGCCCAAATGAGTTTCTTAGTAAAAAAGATTATAGGTGGGTTTAAAGATGTCCAAAAAGATAGTGGTATTAGGGATATTGTTGTTATTATTTTCTAGTATGGTTTCTGCTTTAGAGTATATACCACCAATCGCTGTTATTACGCAGACTATGGATAACGAATTAAACCAAGCTATAGGTGATTTATGGGTGTGGTTGGAAGTTCCGGAGAATTTACCAGTGCCAGGGCAGACGTTTTGGGTAGATCTGTATGTCACGCCCTCTAACCCCAGTTCTTCCGTAAGATCACTTAAGCTAAAATTGAAGCCCAGTAATAACAAAGTTAAATTTACTGGCGGAGTGTCAAATCTTCTGGATGCAAATGGCTGGTCTCAGATTTATGCTAATCCAACCGATGGCTCTCTGCTTCTTAATCATCCTGATCCTATATCAGGGAATGTCTTACCATCTGAAAAGAAATTACGTCTAGGGCGTGTAGAGATGCTGGTCAGCAGTCAAGGTAGTTTTGGAATTTCTCTGGTTAAAGCTGAGTCTGAAGCGTGGTATTGGTTTAATACGCCTGATAGTAATGTTATGTATATCCTTAAGCAAGGTAATACCAGAGTTCTGAGGAATTCTCATTGCGTTCCAAATCCTGCTGTCTGTCTCAATGGTATAAACATCCCAGGAAAATGCGGGGCCGTCGACAATGGCTGCGGTAAGATGGTAACCTGTAGCGCTTGCGCATCCGATAAGATCTGTGTTAGCAATGCTTGTGTAGCACCAGTTACTCAATTGCCAGCAGCTTCTCAGCCGGCATGCCTGGCAGTCATAAATACTCCGCAAGCAAGCGATAAAGTTTTACTTCAGGCGATCGGGGAGACTCTCCAATATTGGGGTAAACCGTGTGCCACGAATATGGATTGTAACGCAGGAGCAGGATATTCCTGTGCAGGTAGTCCATCAACCTGTTCTGCTACGGAATTAAGCATACTTTCACCAATATTTACCGCGATTAAGGATTGGCTTTTCAGCAAATTCTCTACTTAAGGTTTTAGAATGAAACGGAAAAGTAAAAAAGTTGTAAGAAAAATACCGCGCAATCCTAAAACGAAGTCTCTCCCTAAAACAAGCTCGTCGCCTAAGAACAGTTCTCTGCCTAAGAAGAATGCAGATAAAACGTTCTTGATCGCGATCATCTCTATCGTGGCCGTGGCGGTATTGTTTCTGTTATTACTGTTCTCAGGTCAATTCGTCGGGAAAGCCTTCTTTTCCGGGCAATCAAATAATGCAGGTGTTGCCGATCCAGGAACGATCCTAGAAAATCAACCTTTTTCACTAACAGTTCAAGTTAATGTTCCTGCGCCAGCTAAGACCAATGCGGTGGGATTTACCTTGCAATTGCCAACAGTGGTTGGTGTACCGGATGTCTGTTCAAAGGTTGTTGACGTAGATAATGATGCTTCAAATGGGATCAATGTTCAAAATCTATTTGGCGGATTTGAGACGAAAAATAAATGTGAGAATAATAAAATTTTATTTGGTTCCTCCATCGTGGGGACTAAATCTGGAACGATCACCGTAGCTAAAATTGATTTTCAGGGATTACCTCAAGGTTCTTACTCTTTTGCTTTTGTGGGACAATTTGAAGCGTACGATGCAGGGAATCTCATCGCAATAACCGTTCTTGATCCAGTCATAGAAGTCCAAGAACAGCAGCAACAGCAGATACCAGTGCAGGCGATATGCGGAAACGGAATTCCAGAAGGAGCCGAACAATGCGACAATGGTGCAAATAATGCTGATACGAAGGCTTGTACTTCCGTTTGTACTAATAATGTATGTGGGGATGGAAAAACGTATCTTAGTGTTGAACAGTGCGATGACGGAAATAATATTGATGGGGATCTCTGCTCTTCAAGCTGCGAAGCAGAAGCAGGAGCTACTTGCGGCGATAATATCTGCGATGTGAAACAGGAATCAACTTCAACCTGTCCGCAAGATTGCGGCTTAGTATGCCCTACCAACGGTCTTCTTTTCTGGTGGAAGGGAGAAAATAATGCGCAAGATAGCTATAAATTTGGACATCACGGAACTATTGAAGGAGCTGCGGCGTATATGTCCGGAAGAGTCGGTCAGGCCTTCAAATTTGACGGAAAAGATGATTTGATCGATTTAGGTTTAACCTCAGAAGATAAAGATACAGAAGAATTTCTTCTTGCAGACCCAACTGAAAAAAGTCTCTCCGTGAGTTTCTGGATGAAGACGGCTGCGACCAAGAGCCCGCAAGGCTCTATGTATATGATAGACAGCGGCGCAGGAACTGAATCAAAACGGGGATTTTATTGTAATACTGCCCAAGGATCATTGTACTGTGCGGTGCGCCAAGCTACAGTTATCTACAAAGTCGCCGCTTCAAATGTCATCCCGCTCAACTCCTGGAAGTATGTGACTCTTACTTTTGATGATGAAACTGATGAGTTAAAGCTCTATGTCGATGGAGCTCTCTCCAAGACTGGCAATGAACAACAAATTTTCAGCACTACATATGTATCTACCAAGGCGGTCATCGGCGCGACCAATACTAAACAACTCCTTTTCAACGGCTCACTGGACGAAATAGGAATCTGGAGCCGTGCTTTAAGCGGTGGAGAGATTAAATCGCTCTATGATGCTGGCGCTACGGGCATGTGTTCTATCACCGCATTTGTCTGTGGTAATGGCGTGCAAGAAAGCGGAGAAGACTGTGATGATGGAAATCTTGTAGACAGTGATGGTTGTTCCTCCACCTGTCAGACTGAATCTGCTATCTGCGGCGATAGTGTTTGTGAAATAAAATTCGAATCTACAGTTGCCTGTCCGCAAGACTGCGGCTTAGTCTGTCCTACTAATGGATTAGTCTCCTGGTGGAAAGGAGAAGATACCCAGGATAGTTTCAGCAGCCATCATGGAATAAATGTAGGAGAAAATGCCAAGCAAGTATCTGGAAAAGTAGATGATGCTCTCTATTTTGACGGCGACGGGGATTACTTTTCCTTAGGACAAAAGCCGGGAACTATCTTTGCCGATCCTACTGGTTCCAGTCTTTCCGTCAGCTTCTGGATCAGGACTAACGCCACGAAAGGTCCGCAAAATGCTGCTCTGTACATTCTCGACTCTGGTGCCGGAACTGCGTCTAGAACAGGATTTTATTGCAGCACCAGCCAGGGAAAACTTGATTGCGCTATCAAGCATGCGGATACCATCTATCAAGTCAGCGCTAACAATGCCATCCCTCTGAATGTCTGGAAACTTATCACTTTCACTTTTAATGATGCAACAGAAGAATTAAAACTCTATGTCGATGGAGCTTCTGTCGCTACCGGTACAAAAGCAGCGTTGTCTTCTTCCTCCTCGCCTGTGCCTACTTCGGTGATCGGTGCGACTAATCTACAGACCCTTTCCTTTAACGGTACTCTGGATGAGATCGCGATCTGGAATCGCGTTTTAACTCTTGCCGAAGTCAATGCGATCTTTGGTAAAAGTGATATCGGCATGTGCGCCGTCCCAGAAGCGATCTGCGGCAACGGCTTTGTAGAGACGGGAGAAGAATGTGATGACGCAAATGTGATCGCTACTGATGCTTGTAATCTCTGTAATAACGCTATTTGCGGAGACGGAATTATTAAAACAGGATTGGAACAATGCGATGGAAATAATCTTGCTGAAGCATCTTGCCAGACCCTTGAATTTGCCAGCGGTAGTTTATCCTGCACTGCGGGCTGCTTCTTTAACAGCACGGCCTGCAAGGCTGCCTCGCCAGCAGTTACCTCAACTGTCAACGGAACTAAAATCTCTCTCGGGGAAATCACTCCGGCAAGTAATAACTTCTCAACATTAGTTACCGCTATAGAAAGCTTCTCACAGAAAGTGTTTGTGTATACTGTTCTTTATGATGCTGACGGTAAAGTGCTGAAACTAGAGTCTGACGAATTAGCCGGCGGCATGGTTAAAGATGCTTGGCGCGTAGTTACCGCAAATCATCCGCAAGCAGAAGTGAAGAAAAAAACAGTGTTAGTCTTTGATGTTGAACCAAATCCTAAAGTGTATGCGAAACTAGAGGAAGTGTATAGCTGATGAAACATAAAATAATCTTGTATCTGGTACTATTGTTGTTGTCTCTATCGCTTGTTACAGCAGTCAATGTTTCAACCGATAAAACAGATTATAGCAGCGGGGAAATAGTTATGGCTACGATTGGAAGCTGCCTTGGAACTTCTATTACTAAGTTCACTAATCCTGACGATAATTTAGTGGACATCAAAAGCGGAGAAGGCAATTGGAGCACAACCTACAATACTGCTTCAGACTCTGCCAAGGGAAAATATACAGTCTCAACCAGTTGCAGCAATGGCCTTGCCCAGGCAAACTTCTGTGTAGATGCTCCAGGCTGCCTGGAAGTGGAAGAAGTATGCGTCCCAGACTTTGATTGTGGAGAATGGTCTGCTTGTGGTGTTGATGAATTGGAACGGAGAACTTGTACTGATAAAAATAATTGTGAAGCAGACAAAGAAGAAACTCAAGCTTGTACGGCAGCGTGCCAGGAATCATGGACTTGCTTGAGCTGGTCTGCCTGTCAGAATGGAATCCAGACCAGAACTTGTTTTGATCAAAATAATTGTGGAACAGCTTTGAATAAACCGGCAGGACAGCAATCCTGTCAGGAATTTCCCGCTCCTGCTCCTACGCCTGCTTTAGCTGAACCAGCAGAAGAAGAATCTTTCTTTGCAAAAAATAAAGGTTTAGTCATCGCAGTGGTGCTTTCCGCAGTGTTGTTAGTGTTGGGCTTACTCTACTTCTTCAAGTGGAGAGGCAAAGGGGTAGATTTTGCGGAAGTGGAAGAATGGATGAGTTCTGAGCGGGAGAAAGGCACTTCTGACGAAGACATACGCATCGCTCTACAGAAACGCGGCTGGGAAGAAAAAGATATCAAGGCTGCGTTTAAGAAGTTGAAGTGAATCATATAGAACGTAAAGTATATAAATAACAAAAATTTACAGTTTACAGTATAAAAAAAGATTATGGTGTGGTCAAAGATGTCGCCTAAAGAAACTGTCAAAAAAAATACTCGTTATTCTCCTCAATATGTTCCGGCCAGCAAGCCAAAAAGCAAGACTTTTGTCATCATCGCTATAACTGTAGCCGCTTTACTGGTGCTAGGAGCCTTCTTATTTTTTAATAATCAATTTGTTGGGAAAGCGATAGGAGCGCAATGTAAAGTGGATGCTGATTGTGGACTGGGGGAGATGTGTAGCTCTGGCCAATGTGTACAAGAGCCTCAATTCTCTTGTCTGAATGCTCCTCAAAATGCTCTTTTATGCCCCGGTGAAGGAACTGGATTAGTTCAAAATACGCAATCAATCCTTGTTTTAACTTGCGGACAGTATGGTCCTACTGAGAAATGCGGATTTACCTGTAATGATGGTTACCACGTCCAGGCTGGTCAATGTGTTGCAAATGTCTGCGGCGACTGGCAAGTAAACCAAGCGAGTGAACAATGCGACGATGGAAATGTAGTGAATGGCGATGGTTGTTCAGCAACTTGCCAGAATGAACAACAGGCTCAATTCTCTTGTCTGAATGCTCCTCAAAATGCTCTTTTATGCTCTGGTGAAGGAACTGGATTAGTTCAAAATACGCAATCAATCCTTGTTTTAACTTGCGGACAGTATGGGCCTACTGAAAAATGTGGATTTACCTGTAATAGTGGTTACCACGTCCAGGCTGGTCAATGTGTTGCAAATGTCTGTGGCGACTGGCAAGTAAACCAAGCGAGTGAACAATGCGACGATGGAAATGTAGTGAATGGCGATGGTTGTTCAGCAACTTGCCAGATGGAAGCTCAGGATCAATTACAAGGATCTCCTGATCAAGTACTCTGTCAGCAAATAATAGATGCTCCAGCAAAAGACAAGGATTTAGTAGGTGGCGTGCTGAATGCTCTCGGGAATCAAAATAAGTTAGATGCGATTCTTGACATCTTTACTGCATTGAACAATTGGCTTAAACCGTAGTTAGAGGGATGTATATATGAGACGAAGAATCAAAAGAGTATACAAATGCTTACCTCCGCATAGTTATGAAGCTCATCCTCTGGCTACTTCAGGAGAAGTTAGCAAGCCATTGATTATCGGGATAATCGCTATCGTAGCGGTGATAGCTCTTTCTTTATTGTTGCTTTTTTCAGATCAATTCGTGGGAAAAGCATTATATCCTGGCCAAGCATATACAGCAGGATTAGTGTATCCAAAAGTTGTATATGAAGGGCAAGATTTTACGGTCCAAGTAAAAGCGAACGTGGGAAGTTCAGGGATCGCTGGTGTAGAATTTCAATTAAATTTACCGGACGGCGTAAATTGTAAGAATTTTGTAGAAGATTTTGCTGCAGATGTAAGTTCTTTCACTTGCGACCCTGGTGTTGAAAAAGTTATTTATTTAGGCGGAAAATCTAACGCTGTGACCGGCGAATTTACTATTGCCAGCATCACTTTTAATGGCATGCCCGTAGGAGACTATAACTTTCAGTTCAGCAAGTTTGAAGTGAAAAAAGCAGATAAAAGTCCAATCACATTTTCTAATGATGTTCTTGCTCCATCCCAGCTAACAGTTGAAGCAGCCGCAACTTGTGCAGACAATACGAAAAACGGTCAAGAGACTGATGTTGATTGTGGCGGCCTAGGATGTCTAAAATGTGCCGATACTAAAGTGTGTTCAACTAATGCTGATTGTCAAAGTAATAAATGTGATAACGGTATGTGTGTTGCCGTAGCTGCAGCTTGTTTTGACAATATGAAAAACGGTCAAGAGACAGATGTTGACTGTGGTGGCCTGGAATGTCAAAAATGTGTTGATTCTAACATATGTTCGACCAATGCTGATTGTCAGAGTAATAATTGTGATAACGGCGTGTGTGTTGTCTGTGAACCGAAGATGTGGTCTTGTGAAGGTACCAATGCCCAGAAACAGTGTAAATCCGATGGTTCAGGATATCACGCACCAACAAGCTGCGCTTCAGGAGAAACGTGCAGTTCTGGTCAATGTGTACAAGGGTCTCAATTCTCTTGTCTGAATGCTCCTCAAAATGCTCTTTTATGTCCCGGTGAAGGAACTGGATTAGTTCAAAATACGCAATCGATCCTTGTTTTAACTTGCGGACAGTATGGGCCTACTGAGAAATGCGGATTTACCTGTAATGATGGTTACCACGTCCAGGCTGGTCAATGTGTTGCAAATGTCTGCGGCGACTGGCAAGTAAACCAAGCGAGTGAACAATGCGACGATGGAAATGTAGTGAATGGCGATGGCTGTTCAAGCATGTGCAAGTCTGAAAATCTGGTTGTACAGGGAGTTACCGCGCAAGGAATTAAAATAACGCTTACTGATGTCGCTCCTGCTGGCAATGTCTTTGCCACTCAAATTAAAGCAACGGAAACTTTTACCGACGAAGTGACCATATATACCACTCTTTACGATAGTAATGGTAAAGTGTTAGCGTTAAAGCTGGAAAAATTAACTGGCTTGGCGAAGGATCAGGTCTACACGGCCACCATGAATTACCCTGGAGCGAATGTTGAGAAAAAATCAGTGATAGTCTACGATGTCAAGCAGAATCCAACTGTCTTTGGAAGTATGGAAGTTGAGACGTCTTAAGTAACCTGATGTAACCATGAAAAAATTACTTGCTTTTATTGCACTTTTTTTACTATCTTTCTCTGTAGTTGCAGCAGTTGACGTTTCTGTTTCTACCAATAAACTAGAATACAGCAGCGGCCAGACCGTGACCGCAACTATCAGCAATTGTATCGGGACTTCCATCGTTGAATTTCGTAATCCTAGTGGTGATCTGGTGGACATTAAGACCGGAACAGGAAGCTGGAGCACTACCTACAATACCCTTTCCGATACAGAAGATGGAAAATACAAAGTAGAAGCGACCTGCACCAATGGAGAAGGGTACAATAATTTCTGCGTCGATGCTTCGGGATGCCTTCCCGCTGCTCCGTCTTCTACAAATACTACTACAGGCACTACTGGGTCTGGAGGCGGAACTACCTGTACTCCTAACTGGAGCTGTGATGAATGGTCTTTTTGTGGTCCTGCATTAACCCAGACCAGATCCTGTACTGATCTCACCGACTGCCAAGCAGAAAAAGAGGAATCCAGGTCCTGCGAAACATGTCTTGAATCATGGGTCTGCTCCATTTGGAATACCTGCAGTGCAGCTTCACAGACCAGAATATGTTACGACGAACATGAATGTGGGACTACAGGTAGTAAACCAGCTCTGCAGAAAGGATGCAGCCAAGCAGATCCTTTTCCGGCGCCGGCCAGAGTATCAACCAAACTTCCTCCGCCGTATGTTCCTCCAGTAGCGCAGCAAAGTTTCCTCTCTATGTTATGGGATGACTATAAATTGTATATTATCGGTGGCCTGGCCGCCATAGTGCTTGTGGCTGCAATAATATTAACAATTTATTTCCTTGTACCAAAGAAAGTAGCATACAACATCAATGAACTGAAACAATGGGTAAGGAAAGAAAAAGAGACGGGGACTTCTGATGCGGATATCCGCGAGATTTTGAAACAGAACACCGGTTGGGACGACGAGGAGATCGATGTGGCTTTTGAAAGTTCGAAAACGCCTTCAAGAACAGTAAGCAATTCTAGTCCAGCATAGGATCCTTATAGAGAAATCTTAATAAACATTCATCTCTTCTATTATCAAGAGGATAGATGGACCAGCGCGAATATCAGGATTTATTAGAAAAGTACAAGTCACGGATCGCTGGAGAATTTGGCGGGTATTCCCCTGCTTCCTCCAAAGTAACCACCAAAGAATATACTGATTTCAAAAGCGAACTCTACCCTGGACATTATTCTTTTTACGAAAAGGCCTGTAATTTTGCCGACAATCTTCTGAAATTATCTGTTGATCCCGTAAAAGCAGCAGCCATGCAGAAGAATCTTGATCTCTGCCATTTAAATGTCCGTCCTTCTGGTGTTATCGCTCTTTCATTTTTATTTCCTCTCCTCACTATCGTGATCGGCTCTTTAGTCGCCTACGGTATCTTTGGTATGTTCTTCTTTGTGGTCTTTTTTTTGGTAGTCGGATTATTGATGATCCCTGCCTTGCAACGAGTCCCTGATTTCATGGCTAATACCTGGCGCATGAAAGCATCAAACCAGATGGTGCAGAGTGTTTTTTATATCGTTACCTACATGCGCCACACTTCCAATTTAGAACGTGCCATCGAATTTGCTGCCGATCACCTTGAGCCTCCTCTTTCTCTGGATTTTCGGAAGATATTGTGGGATGTAGAGACGGAAAAGTACAGCACTATCCGTGCCTCTGCCGAAGCATATCTGCGGATGTGGAAAGAATGGGATGCTGAATTTGTTGAATCATTTCATCTGATTGAATCTTCGCTCTTTGAATCATCGGAAGAACGCAGACTGGTCTTGCTGGACAAAGCTTTAGACGTCATACTTAGCGGAACATACGAGACCATGCTGCATTATGCTCACTCACTTAAATCTCCTATCACCATGCTGCACATGTTGGGAATTATCCTTCCTATTTTGGGCTTGGTAATTCTACCTCTAGTAGTCAGTTTTCTGGGAGGAGAAGGCTCCAACCCTTTTGTTTCTGCAATCTACATCTCTGTCCTTTACAATATTACATTACCAATCAGCGTTTTTTATTTAGGGAAAGTCATCCTTTCCAAAAGGCCGGCTGGTTACGGCGCAGTGGATATCGGCGAGAAAGAAGGTTTCAAAAAATACCGGAATGTCGCCTTACCGGTAAGCAAAAATTTCACTCTCTGGGTGAATCCTCTTTATTTTTGCATCATGATCTTTGTGGTGGGGATGCTGATCGGGTTTAGCCCGCTGATCATGCATTCTCTCGGCGTTCCAGATTTTGCGTTTGATCAAAATGGAAATCTGATGATGTTAGAATATGTCTGTCCTCCAGATCTGGGTCCGGGATGCGCACCAGAAGATCGTATCGGACCGTATGGTATCGGTGCTTCCCTCCTCTCTTTGGTGGTAGTCTTGGGATTAGGCCTCTCCTTTGGCTTGTTCTTCTCATTGCGCTCTAAAAATGTCATTAAGATCAGGCAGAGAACCAAAGAATTGGAAGAGGAATTTTCTTCTGCATTGTTTCAGTTAGGAAACCGCCTAGGCGACGGATTGCCGGCGGAAATAGCCTTTGCTAAAGTGGCGGAAACGATGCGCGGCACTGTTTCTGGCGATTTTTTTGCCTTAGCAGAACAAAATATCACTAGTTTAGGGATGGGATTGGAGCAATCATTGTTTGATCCCAGAGTGGGTGCGGTAGTAAAGTTTCCTTCCAACGTCATTGAAGCTTCCATGAAAGTGCTGATTGAAAGCATCCGGAAAGGACCGAGGATCGCCGCTCAGGCCTTACTCTCCATGTCCCGCTACATCAAAGAGATACATCGCGTCGAAGAACGATTACAGGATCTGATGGCTGATGTCATCTCTTCCATGAAAGCGCAGACCAAATTTCTTACCCCTGCCATCGCTGGAATAGTTATCGGCATAACTTCTATGATTTCTACTATCTTAACTAAACTGAGTGCGCAGCTGGGCGCTTTTACCGCAGCCCAAGATGCAGGCGCAGGAGGATTTAGCGATTTATTGACTATTTTTGGCATAGGCATTCCGACCTTTCATTTTCAGGTCATCGTTGGGGTATATGTGGTACAGATCGGATATATACTCACTGTTCTTAGCAACGGTATCGAGAACGGCGCAGATAAGTTAGGAGAACGTTATTCTTTGGGTAAGAACTTGATCAACAGCACGGCATTGTACTGTTTCATTGCTGCGTTGGTGATGTTATTGTTCAACTTCTTTGCCGGAACCATCTTGCAGAGAACTTTTGCGTAATAGTTTAAAGCTACGAAAATATTATAAATGAGCCTTAAATTAAGCTTTTTGACTGGGAGCGTAGCTTAACCTGGGAAAGCACTAGGCTGAAGACCTAGGCATCGTGGGTTCAAATCCCACCGCTCCCATATTTTTCTCTAAAGTTAAATTTATATACTTTAAAATATTTCTAGCCACTTGATGGTTCAAAGAAAAAGAGGTAGGATAAGTAGAGCACAGAAATCATCATCTTCTTTACAGCAGCCTAACCTCTGGGTCATTTTAAGTGTAGCTTTATTAGTGATAGGCCTTACCGTCATAACTTCACTTGGTCCTTCTTCCGTTACCGGAAATACGGTCCAGAATATTGCTCGCATGAATAAGGGAGATCCTCTTCAGCTTTCCGTGAGCGATGTTCCTGGATTATTAACGGTATTTACTAACGCTAATGAGATTATACGGGATGGCAAAATTACCGTTGTGGTTGATGAGAACCTACCATTTAACGGCAAGTTTTTCAGCAAGTTCACAGTGACTTCTGAAAATAAATGGGGTACTTTACGCTTTACCTTCAAAATTAAAGAGCAGGATCTGCTCGCAAAAGGTATTTCCCGCGGGGATTTACGATTGTATCATGGTGTTAAAGAATATGCTCTCCAACTACTGAAAGTAGATCATGGGTACTTGTATTATGTCGTAACTGTTCCTTCCATGGGTAATTTTGTTCTAGGAAAATTTGCTGCAGCTGAAAAGGAAACAGTCGTTACAATCATTAAGGAGTCTCCTGAAACAGTCACTATAGATGATCCGAACATCATGAAAGAGAAGCCTGGGTCTTTAGTTGGAAGAGCGGCAGGACTACCTTCAGAAATGGAAGGGGAAAGTTTGTGGGCAAGAATTGCGCAATTCTTTAGAAATTTGTTTTCGTAAATCTCTTACTTTTTTTATACTATTTACTTAATAAAATCCCCTTCAACTGCGTTTATGTTCTGAAACACTATCTTCATCTCTGCAGTAGGAATCTTAACCGAATGCGTCCGTAATCCGATATTGAAGGCACTTTTCTGATTTTCGTACACTCCTTCATCTACTATGACTGGTATTTGGTCTTTGTGGCCAAAAGGAGGAACAGCCCCTATCTCGCAGCCAGTCTTCTGCATAACTTCTTCTGCCGTAGCCATGCGGACTTTTCCTTTCGACCAGCCTAAGGCTTCTGCCACTTTCTTTTGGTCAACTTTCCTATCTGCCGGGACGTCGACAATAACCCATTGATTATCTCCATTAGTGAACAGAAGCGCCTTGATCCCTTCCTTTAGCAGGTCTCCACGGGTCTTGGCTGCTTCTTCGCTGGTAATGACTGGCTGGTGTTCGCGGTAAGTAGGATGCAACTGTAATTGTTCAAAGATTTTTTTGATCCGATTGACTTCGTCGATGCCCATTGCTAAAAAGTTCAGAAATTGATTTCTTTCCTGGGTCTGATACCCCGCTGCTCGCAGCGGCATTGAATCGTAGGTCGACGACCAGGAAAGATTAAAAATACCCCGCAGCTTGCTGCGGTTGGGATTTTTATTTTAGTCATGCTTCTCTAAGCTTCTTTTCAAGCCGGCTTGCGTTTCTTTCAAGTTTTTCTAGTTCTTGAACAACTATTCTTTGATCTCTTGTACTTAGCATTATGGTCTGGTATTCTTCATCCCACCGAGGCATCGAATGTAATGGAACTGCTCGTCTAGCAACAACTGTCTCTGGGCTATCTGGATATTGTTGGCTTCGCTCATGAAGCTTATACGCCATTAATACGGCTGCCTGCGGATCGCGTATGGTGGTTGGAACATATATCCTGTATCTAAATTCCCCTTCTATATAACCGCCATAGAAATGCATTCCCGGTCGGTCTGGTAAGGTTGCACCTGGCAATTCCTTTTTTTGAGTCATATCTTTTATTCAAAATAAAGGAGATTTAAATAAATTGTGTAAAATAAGGCTATCATAAGCGGACAAGTTAATGGCATATATGACTTTCTATAAAATATAAAAAAAAAAGAAGGACTTAATATCCTCGACAATTAGTGCAATAGTATCTGTTGGCGTTCTCGACAACAATCCGCTCGTTGCAACCCTTGCAGCACCGTTGGATTTTAAATTTTTTAACATCTTGAAAAATATGTTGCTTCAGTTTTAATCACCTTCTTTTTTTTGCGAAGTCAAAGCAGAGCCTTGACTTCTGTACTAGAAAACATCTTCAATTTAAAAGGAAATGAAATGAAGTATATAAATATTTGGTTTTGTATCGACGAGAAAAGGTGAATTTTTCTTCTTTAATCTATACTTAAGCACGGAAAATCTTATTAAACTCCCTTTTGGATATGGAAGTATGACTAAGATTGAAGATAAAAATGGTCTTTTAGAAGTTAAAGTTAGAGTTCCTAGTTATGGCGGTAATGGCTCATATGGTTTTTCTAAAGATTCCCTGAGAGAACATTTTGAAAAGATGGGGCTCGATGATAAAAAGATCTACACTTTTCTTATGACCGTTGTCAATCCTGAGGTCAGACACTATGTTGATAGTCGAGCCAGTGAAGACCCCGATGTATGTAATGGTTTTACTGCAGATGTATCAGACCTTTATCTAGCTGCGCTTACCCATTTAACCGCTAATCGTCTAGGTAAAAATAATTACCTTACTTACCCATTGATCGAGAATGATGGTGTCCACAACCTAGAACGCCATCACGATCAACCAGCCTGGCCGGTTATCCATGTCATTAAAGGAGCAGAAAATGTCGGACCGTTTCGAGATCTGGTCGGCAGGTTAAAGGGCGATGAAGCCTATAATTTTATCAAGAGGCGGGAAGCACCGCAGAATTATAGGATGAGGGAAGTGAACTTAGTGCGAGAATCTAATCTCGATCCTTTGCAGTTCATGGATCGGGAAGCTGTCTTGGACGGAGCGACATTAAAAACAGCATTAACTGTGCTGTGTCAATTTACCTATTCATTTCGATCGTATGGTAATGTTATCAACGATTGATCCTTCTCAAAACACAAACAGAAATAACGCTCCAAAGGCTAACATTGCTCCCCATACTACTTTATTCCAGTAAAATACTTTCTTTCCGTCTAGGGGTCCGAAAGGGATCAAGTTAAACATCCCTAACCAGATGTTGATGCTGAATCCGGTAGCAAAGATACTTGCCCATTGCGGCAGTAGATAGAGCAGCCCTAAAAATATCATCGCTAATACATAATTTGTCGCCGGGCCAGCTGCGCTGATCAGGCCATTCTCTTTTCTGGTGATCATGCCGGAGATCATCACCGCACCGGGAGCGGCAAAGATGAATCCGATGAATACCGCCAATCCGACCGCTAGATACAATAATTGGTCCCAAGCCCTGAATTCTGCGGTGCAGCCGTAATGCTGCGCAACAAACTTATGCGCTAACTCGTGCAGTAGAAAGCCCATTCCAGCAGTAAACATGGAAATAACAAAAATGCGAATAAAATCTAAAGAGAATACCCTTTGGATATCCCCGCTTAAGACGCTAGCTCCAGCATAGATGAATGTGAAAGCCAACGATAAGGCCAGCCAGGCTTTGAGTATGTCTATGATCTCGGTCCTGGACGTATCGATCCTTCCTATCTTTATTGTTTTATGCATCATTTTCGGATTCTTTTTGCTGTTCTACAAACGCTTTAAGGCGCTGCGCTTCCTCTTCAACTTTGACAAGTAAAGAAAGATCAGCGAAATTCTCCTGTGCGCACTCTTGACAATAGTAATCTGAAGTATCTTTGATCTTGTAGGCCGCTTCGGCATCGCAGACAATGCACTTTTTTCCCATATCGACTTAAATGAGTGGCGCTTTAAAAAGCTTTTTCCTGAACTGAGTGCTATAAGTGGTTATTTTTTCAGAAGGTACTCTTTGATCTCTTCCACTTCATGTTCAGTTACTGCTGCGCCGTTGAACTTTGTATTCCATAACGCTGCTTCTACGAGTACTTCCCGGCCATTTTTTTGTTCCGGAATATAGGAATCCAGAAGACCCATCTTGTAGGCCACGCCTATCAGTTCGATGGAACGGATGATCTTTATGTTCCCCAACTCTTTACTGAATTGTTTTGCTTTTTCTGCATCTGCTGTGACCGGCTTATTGAAACGCCGTTCCAATAAAGCTTTCATCTCTTTGTTGTTTTCGATGAACAGCCGCATGGTCCTTTCATCCATGACCATCGCTTCTGCGCCTGCTTGCAATGCACAGACTACCGATTCAATCTCTCCAGATTGCACTACTTCCATGTTTTTATTATCGATTTGGAAAGAACTGTTAGCTAAGGCATGCAAACGTAAAACTTCTTTTTGCGGAACATTCTCATACACTTCTAAAACACCGTCCTTAATCAGTTTTAGTGCTTGCAATGCTTCAAACTCAAAACGCTTGATATCCATAGGCCTGGTGATCAGTTCTCGCTTTACCGATGGCGTGATGTAAAACTTTCCCCCATATTTTTTTTTTAATTCAGGAAGAATCCACACCAATCTGGACATGACTAAAGTGATGATCGGCCCGGTATCAAAAAATAACGCTTTGGCCATTATGAGACTCCGAATATTTTTAATGCGGTAGCGACTCTTTTTGCCGCGGGAATGCTTTCTTCATGCTGGTCTAATGCTGTGGTCTTACCGGCATATGCCTGCAGATCCCAGTTCGAGAGTCCCATCAATCCAGCTGCCTGCCCGATGGAAAGCCCTTTCTCAAACAAGGCTGCGCTTTTCTTGATCTTTGCAGCATCCATCACATCTTGAAAGTGGACTTTCACCTTGGCGTTGGACTTTCGCACCAGGTTGAATACTATCTTGATGCTGTTATTGTATTTCCCCAGCTGATTCTTTTCTAAGCCGCTTTTTGCCTTCTGCAATTCCTGGATGATGGCTTGGTAATCTTTTTCTGGGATAGAATTCACTATTTTGTATAAAGAATAGATAAGCACCGTGACGGAGATCAGGTCCAGATTCTTGTGTACTGCTACATCTTCGATGCCATGGTCGCTTAATACGCGCAGTTGATCCACATCATTCTTATCTTTCTGTACCAGGATGTTGATAGCCTGGCTTAGATCATAGAGAATTTCTTTTCGGATCGCCTCTTCCATGGTATAAGGGAATAATTTTGATTATATTAATGTTTTGGAGAGAAAGAGATTAGAAGAAAAATTTAGCGCCATGGTGGCGTGCAGAAAAAAGTAATTGCCATCACTTTTATAAAATAAAGACAGTTTTCGTTCTTTTAAGGGCCTGTAGCGTAATCCGGTACTTCGCAAGAAGCGGAAAAGCGCATTCCCATGGCATGGGAGGAGTCCGGGTTCAAATGCCTGTTACACTAGGCGAGTCGTATTCAAGTGGGATATTCCTGCGGAAATCCCACGACATAGCTGTATAGTGTAGTGGCTTGAAAGTCCCGGCAGGTCCATTTCAAATGTCACGCCATTTGCGAGCAAGAAAACAAACAACGATTTGTTTTCTGCTCAGAAATGAAGTCGATGCTTCATTTCTTGAGGCGGAGGGATTTCGCTCTGCTCAATCCCATAATCGTGACTATGCTGGCTGAAAGGCCAGCATCTATTTTTATCTTTTAGAAATCTTTCTATCTCTCCAAATGTTGCTTTTATAGTAAAGAAGAATATATCTTATAACATATATATGGAAAGAATAATATAACCCTCTTCTATCTCTATTCTAATATCTAATAGAGGTGTGCTCTTATGAAACGTACTTTAGAAGCTCTAGTTGGGGCTCTTGCTTTATCTATGGCTGGTTGTGCAGCTAATCCATCAACTCTTACTACGGTAGTATCCAGTTCCGCTCCAGCTGCAGATGGAAAATATGATTCTGTTGACGATTTAATCAATCCAGAAAATATCCTAAGCCTCAAAAAAACAAGCTATATGGTCATCAGCGAGTCGAAATACAAAGATTCTGAAGGCAAGGAACTTACCTTACACAGTCTCGGTACATCAGTCATTTACGCTGATATCGGAGAAAAGACCTATCTTGCTACTGCCGATCATTTGGTACAAAATGAGGATGTCCTGTTTAGTCTTTTTAAAGGAAAATTGGAAAAAGTCTCTGAACAATTTTATCTTTTAGAAGATGATGAGGTTGATATGCTCCATGAAGCTCTGCGTGAATTGGAACAATCTAAGTCAAAAGATGCATTTTTCATTGAAGATTCATTAGGAAATAGAAGAGAACCGGCAAATTATATAGTTCATACTTCCAGTGAGATAGAGTCTATCCTCAGTGTTTTGAAACCCAAAAAAATCGCAGTTGTAGCTCAGAATGAAACAAAAGATCTGGCCGTCATCAGCGTGCCTAGGTTAAGCCATCCGCAGCTTCCGTATTCCATAGGTAATGCAGATGAGCTGCAGCCGCAGAATCTTGTCTTTGTAATTGGTTATCCAAGGGGATTAGTGGAAAATATCACCCGCGGATTTGTCACTTCTGAGCATGATTCAAAATTAGCACGTCCTGATGATAGGACGAGATTTATTTTTGATGCTTCCATAAGCCCAGGAAATTCTGGCGGAGGTATCTTTGCCGTCCGTGACGGAAAACTAGAATTAGTGGGAATCACTTCAGCGATGTATTTAGGCGCTAATGATCTCTACATAGGCGTTAAGATAAATGGCATCTCTGAAGTGTTCAAAGGGAACAGCATCCAGTGTGATAAAGGCTGGAAATGTAATCTTTCTGCACCATATAAGATGAACCTGTGATTCTATTATGTTAGTTAGAGGTACTGGAAAATCTCTTCCAATGATTGAATACTCCTGGTCGAAGAATATTGTTTATTTCTATCTATAAGGATAGCTTCCATCCCGATTGATTTTGGTGGATCGATATCACAGTGAACTTTATCGCCGATCATCAATGCCTGAGATGGATTTATGTTTAGTTCTTGCAGCATTCTTTCGTATATGATCAAGTTAGGTTTACTTATGCCAACTTCACATGAAAAAAAGACTTTTTGAAAATATGTATCCAATCCTAAATTAAAAAATGATCTTTTGTAAGGAGAACCTAAATTTGAAATAAGCCCTAATGGCAGTCCTCTTCCCCGCAATTCCCCGAGCACTTTTTTTGTTTCGGGAAATGTCGCTGCAGATTCAACTTCCTGTGCCACCTCTTCTTCGTAGGCTTGAAGATCTATGCTTAAATCAGGTTTAATCCTGTTAACAAAACCAGAAAGATTCTGAAAATCTTCCGTTAAAGCAATTCTTCTTGCTTGTCGTATTTCTTCCGGTAAAAGGCCAAGTTCCAAAAACAATCTGAGGTAAGGCTTGGTATCTTGCTGGTAGATCAAGGTTCCGTAGAGGTCAAAGATTACCGCTTTTATTTTGTCCATAATTCAACTAACATCTTTCCTCATAAATACTTTCCGCAACAAAGTAACTTTTATATACTTTTTTTCTTTCCTCTTCTTTGATGTTTGGTTTTACAGAAAAAGAGGTAAAAGTGTTCAGGTCACTTAATACTCCTAAAAAGATCCAGGACTTTCTTAATAAAATACCTGCAAATTTTGAACTAGATGGTGACACGGTACTCTCGCCGAGACGAGTATTGAGGGAAAATCGGGCACATTGCATGGAAGGAGCCATGTTTGCTGCCGCAGCATTACGCTTTCATGGCTACAAGCCGTTAGTATTGGACTTGACCACGGTGAAGGATGATGATGACCATGTAGTCGCAGTTTTCAAACATAAAGGCCACTGGGGGGCGATCTCTAAAACTAATCACGCAGTTCTTCGCTATCGAGAACCGATTTACAAAAGCATCCGTGAACTAGTGATGTCCTACTTCCATGAATATTTTACCAATCATGATGGCAGGAAAACATTACGATCTTACTCCCTGCCGGTAGATCTGTCTAGTTTTGATAAACAAGGCTGGATGACTTCTGAAGAAGATGTCTGGTATATTCCAGAATATTTGTTTGAAGTACCGCATACGCCGATATTATCGCGTTCTCAGATAGCTTTCCTTCGCAGAGCTGACCCGATCGAAGTTACGGCGGGAAGTATCGTAGAGTGGAAGAAAAAGTAAATATGGGGCCGCGAAGACTTTCAATCCGCTACACCATCAAGCTCGCTCGTGGGATTTCGTTAGAAATCTCACTTGACGACGTTCGCCTAGTGTAGCAGGCATTTGAACTCCGGTCGCACCCAATATGGCTAACTTAGTCCCCAAGGGTGAATCCTCTCTTGCAAGCTTTATTTGGCTTGAACCAAGCTAGACTACGGCCCCGATGAATTTCAAAATATGAGAATGGTTTAAAAAGATATTGTGAAAGAAAAATAAAATAAGAAAAATAAAAAATCTAGTAAGAAGCTCCTACTTCAACTCCGGCTTCAGCGCTGGCATTGTCTTCTTCCATCGCTTCTCCTTGCTTTTCCTTGCCTAAAGCCAAGCCGCCTTCTACTTTCACTTTACCTTGGGCAATAGAGACGTTTGCCTTAGCAGGAATACCTAAGCCGACCCCGACATTTCCGTCAGCATCCATCCCTACCTTGACCTTGGTTTTGACGTTTCCGCCTTCTACTTCCACTTTCTGGTCAGCTTTCACTTCTACTTGAGCGTCAGTCTTGGTTTCTAACTGCACTACTGGAGCCAAAATATATTCTCCATTCCCAGTCATGTGCAAAGATTCATCAGCGATGAAGTCAAACATGGCGGTTGAAGTTGAGTTTGCTTTTACTTCCAAATCTCCTACGATCTTCAATTCTCCTGACGGCAGTTTCGCTTCATGCTCGCCTTTGTCATCCACGACAACTACTTTGGAAATATCTAACCTTAATTGTTGATAGGTTCCCTCTTTCAGTTGCACGTCTGCCAGCAGTTCCTGACTTCCTTCTGCTTTCAATTTCAACAAGTCAAAAGTCTGCGGTTCTGAAGAAACAGTAACCCATCCTTCAGTTGCGCTATGCACGCTTACAGAATCAACTGTTACCATGATGCTAGTTACTGCGCTCATATTGGCAGCTGCATCAGTAATGGTAAACACTACACGTCCTTCTTGTTCTCCCGCTGCTGGTTCTTCCATCTGCTTGGGTGGAACACAACCTGCTGCCAGAAGGAAAAGCGCCAGAACTCCTACTATAATTACCATATTTTTCGTCAATTTCATTTAAATCACCTTTTAGCTTGATAATATTACTCTTAGAATTATTTTGGTATTTATTAAGTTTACTCCACTACTTCTCCCACGATGCTCCTCAGCATATAATCGACGACTTTGATCTTTATCCTTTTATTCAACGGCAATCTTCCTTTCACTCCAATCACCAATGGGTAGGTCCCCATCTGCCGGCAGAAGGTGGTTTTCCCATCATACATCTCAGTAAAAACATCAGTCATGATCGTTCCCTTGGGAAGAATCTTTCCCAGCATGGGATAATCTATCTTCTGGCGGATTTCATTGCGCCACTTCCAGTAATATTGTTTGTTCTTTCTCAGATATTTTATTCCGCCATGCTTCTCTAAGTAGGTATCAGGCAGAACTGCAACCTGGCGAATATTGATTCTTCGTAACATTAACCCTTCATCCAGCACTTGCTGCAGCGCTTCCATATTTTTCTTATGCGTCTCTTTAGTTTCCCCAAGCAGACCAAAAATGATGTTTATTCCCGGCAGGAATTTAGGCAATCCGTTTTTCCCTCTTTCCGCGCCGTACTTGTTGATGATTCTGATCGCTTTCATGGCCATGGCTGGCGTGGTATTCAGTAAGTTATCCTTCACTACGGTCGGATCAAAACTTTCTACGCCGAAGGCAGCGATATTTCCCGAAGTGCAATGCTCGACGATAGCTTTGGTGATCTCTTCGCCGCCTGGCGCAACCACGGAATTAGGATTGACATTATCTATCTGCAGTAATTCGATCGCGGGACATTCTTTTCTGATCTGTTGAAGCAACTCGATCGGCCGGTCAGAAGCATAGAAATCAGCCTGCTTCCCCAGACGAAAGTATCTTGCTCCGCGCTTGTAATATTCTTTTACTTCCTTCACTACTGATTCCATCTTTCTATTCACGAATTTGCTCTTGATCGGCTCAGTACAGAAGCTGCATTTTCCTACTTTACATCCTCTTCCGGTCTCAATCTCGATCATTATTCGATAGGGGATGTGTTTTAGGATTTCCGCTCCCGCCAAGGCAGATTTATCTAGATCTTCAAAAGCGACACCGTAATCTTTGATCTCAAAATCATGCTCCACTTTCTCGTAGAATTTTCCGCCTTCTAATTGCGTTCCAAAGGCGGCTGGACCAGTAAGGATTTTTTGGCAACGAATGTCCTGAAGCAAAGGGACCACTTCCTGCAAAGTTCCTGGCAGCGCGGTCAGATATTTTCCCGGCACGTGTACGCCTAACACGATAACGAGAACTTCTGTATCATTTAGCACTTCTTCTGCATCATTCTTGGTAAGATTGTAAATAAGAATATTGGTTTTCTCTTTTTCTGACGGCTCTTTCTTTACCTTGTTGTATTTTTTCCATAACCGCAGATCATCAATAGTAATATAGGAGACTTCATGTCCTTCCGCTTTTAACTGCCCGTAAATGTATCTTGGATAAGTCCCGAGATACGGCGGTACACCTAAACCAGAAGCTTCATCAGTGTAGCAGTCTAGGATGGTGTAT
>JAUSJN010000027.1 GCA_030647325.1 Nanobdellota archaeon
GAAATTATTGGTGCTCCGGCCGATATAACCATCGCCGTATTTATCTTTGAAGTCGAGGTATTTGCTATCGAGGGAGATTTGCTGCATAAAATTCCAGTAATGTTTTTTCCATTCTGTGCTGGTCGCTTCAGGGAAATCTCCATCTAGGATGTGGAGATCAAAATCTCTATTTTGCACCATATTTGCTCCGGTTTGGTAATCAGGTGCGAAAGATGTTCGTGAAAACAAGGACGCTCTGTCAACATTATGCCCCGCACATATGCGTAGAACGTCGCCTAGAATATCCGGAGTATCTTCCAGCCAAAAGATTTTTTGATATCTCAAATTTGCTGCTTCTCAGCCTTTTCTTTTTTCTGAGCTTCTTCTTTCTTAATTAAAATATCCTTCAAACCAGTTAACTGCACTAACTTTTGCGCAAGGATAGTGCTGATCTGGGTTGGCAGTTCGCCGGGAATGATAACTGTTGCGGCATTATCTTTCACTTCTATTTTCATCGCTTCTGCGGGAAGGCGTAGGATTGCCGAGAGGAAAGCAGTAACTTTCTCTTTTTGCTCAGTCACTTTCCGCAGTACTTTGTATGTATACATAACTTCTTTCCCGGCCAGAGGATGATTGAAGTTGATCATCACTCTTCCACCGGAGACTCTGCTGATGATGCCCATCTCTCCATCGACGTCTACCTTAAGTCCGGGCTGGGGTTGAACATTATGCTGCTTGAACATATCCATGGGGATGATCTTAACTTGCTTGATGTCCCGCTTTCCAAATGCTTTCTCTGGTGGCAAGGTGACAGTATACTCTTTCCCAAGTTCTTTATCTACTAATTGCAGATCCAATCCGGGAAGAATTTGCCGCTCTCCGACACAGATGACTGCCGGCTTGTATCTATGATCTTGAGAATGTAAATGATGTTCTTTGGCTACCTTTTCGCTGGTGGTGTCAAAGACCATGCCATCAGCCAGTTTACCGGTATATTCTATCTCAATGAAATCGTGAAGTTTTATTTTTTCACTCATGAAGGGCAGGTTTGAAGACTAGTTTATAAGTTTTATTGTGGAGTCCTTCACAAATCCTTGACTCCAGAAATAACTTCTTTAAACAAGTCAATGGCGGGAATAGTGTTAGTCGGAAGATCGTCAAAGCCAAGACGGGGATCTTCCTCATCGTGAAGCTCGATAGAGTGATACAATGCTTTCAAAGATTCCCTGCCTCGAGGATCGGGTGGCAAATAACTCTCGGAATCACAGCCAAATACGGTATCGTGAATGTTTCGTGAAACTACAAAATCCAGACTGATATGGTCTCCATTTTTTTCAACCTTTTCATACCACGCATCAATCGTTTCTTCCGACGGTTCAAATCCATCAGGATTAAATGTTTCATATATCGGCATTCCGCTGGGCTCTGTATAAAGATATTCTCCTTGGTTCGGATATACTTTCTTCAACTGTTCTTCATCAGGCGTTAATATAGCAAAAGCATGATACTGGTATTGATAATTACAAAATGCTCCGCCATAATATCTTCTTTCGGCGTGGATCTCTTCACCTTTAAAATATTCATGGGGGAAAGAGCTTTCCGCGTCAGCAGTCAACAGCTCTAAGTCAAATAGTACTGCTCCGCCTATTTCAGTCTCTTGATTTTGCGGTGTAAATTTGAATAGTAATCGATCATCCCAATCATTAGGAACATATTTCATGCGGTGAATAACAGTTAAATCCCATGGTAATTTTTTTTCTCCGGCAAAAGCAGGATCAGTATACGAAGCTTCCTGCAATTTGTATTTGCCGGAATATTGCGGAAATTTAGTAGATCCGCAGCCTAGGAGCGATTCTAGGCTCAGAGCGCCGACCAGCAGCAAAGCTTTTTGTTTCATGCCTGGGCCTCTATTTTCTGAGCGATAAATGAACTGATCTTTTCTACCACCTGCTGGGGAGTGATGTCAGTGGTATCAATGACCAGGTCATAATGCGACTCATCACGATGATCCAGATCATAATATTTCTTATACCGTGCTGCATCCTCTGCTTCCCGTTCATAGATGCGTTTTTTCATGGCTTCAAAAGATGGGATGTTCCCTTCGTTCCTTTTTTCCTGGGTAGTTTTATTCTGCAGGTCTTTCCAGATGCGTCTGGCGCCCTCTTCAGGATTTACTTTCATGTAAATTTTTATGGATTCAGGAAGGAAATGAAACTGGGTTCTTCCTTCCACGATGACTATCGCTTCTTTTTTTGCCAATTCCCGGGCTTTGGCCGCAGCTTTTTTATCCACATCCACATCCGTTTCTGGATGCTGGGCCGCATATTGGTTAAGCTCCTGAAGAGTCAGGCCTTTTTCTCTTGCCAATTCCCGGCGGATCCCCCCGACGTAGATCCGTTCCGCTTTCAATTTTTTGGCTAACATCTCTGCGGCAGTGCTTTTGCCGCTGCCTGGCGTTCCAGAAATAGTTATAATCATGATGAAGAAAGGGAAAACATCATGATTAATAAAGACTTCTTTTCTGCGGAAGTTCCTTTTTTTCTTTTTTCTCACTTGCTTTTTTTCCTAATCGGACACTGTCAACTTATCGGCGGTCGGTATTGCGGTGCCTAGTCGGCTTCTCAACTTCGCCTCACGGCTCAGGTCGTCTCAATCAACTCCGTGAGACTCAGCCAATCGGCGATTACGCAATACCTGCCGATAAAGTTACAGTGTCCCTAATCGTAACATTTAAATAACTAAATCCTTTACAGAAAGCTATGGATAAAAAAGAGGGAGACTTATTTCCTACGTCTAATCAAGCAAGGCCATCAGTCGCACCAAAAAGGAAAAGCAATCCTACGATGGTTATAGCTGCGGTAATCGGTCTTATTGTGCTGGCTATTTTTGTAGTACGCCCTGCAGTTTTGGGATATGGTATTTACCAGCAAGCACAGTCATCTAATCTTACCGTACAAGACTATGCTCAAAATATGCAGGATTTAACCAGAAATTTAGAATTGACCAAGGCAAATCTTTCTTCCTATTCTACTTTCACAGGCGCTTTATTGGCGCAGGTCGAGGAAAAGAATGACGAGCTCACAGAATGTAAAGTACAAGTGGGACAGCTGCAGTCAAATATTGAAGAAGTGCAGAAGCAAGTTGCAGATAAAGAAGCTGAGATCGCTACTGTCAAGAGTGAAACGCAGAGTACTATAGATCAGGAAGTGGCAGAAAAGACTACTGCTTTAGAGGAAGAAAAAGCAGCGTGCGAAAGTTCCCTTACTAGTAAAGAGACAGAAGTAGGCGAGGTCCAGGCTAAGTATGACCTACTGGTTAAAAATGCCGCTAAGAGCATCTGCTGCAAAGCGAAAGTTGACAATCCACAGATTAATTTCTATGATGTAGTAGATGGCAAGATATCATGTCTGGAACAAGGCACGAATCAATTAAGCTGTTAAATCAATTTAAATTATAATTTAATTATCTAATTATCTCATAGGAGCTTTCTTTTAATTTTCCTGACCGGTCTTGCAGCCATTTTTTAGCCCAGAATAAACTTACTTTCAATAATCCCCACTGCTGATAGCGGCGCATAGAGGTTGTGACTTCAGTGGCGATGCAGGTGAATTTTCCCAGCTCTTTTAACTTAAGCGCTAACTTTCGATGTTCCCGCACGATGATCTCGGGATTATAACCTCCTACAGCATGAAAATCTTTTTTTCGACAGATCAATGCTCCGCTGCAGCCTTGGTAGATGCCGAGATAATGATACAGATTCTTGAAAGAGACGGCAAGACGGTGGCTTACCTTTCCTGAATCAGGTCTTGCCAGGGTCGTTGCAACAGCATATTCTTCCGTAAATTTTTTTTTAATCTTTTCTAATGCATCTGATGCTAACTGGGTGTCTGCGTCAAGAAAAAGCAAGGTTTCGCCCTGGGCATTCAGGGCGCCGGCATTCCTGGCCACAGAAACATTTGGCTTAGGCAGGGAGAGATGGCGGATTTTGGTATCGGTGTTTTTCTTGGCGATCTCTTCCGTTTTATCCGTGCAGCCATTAGTGACCAGGATCATCTCATAGTCCTGCAAGGTCTGGCTTTTGATGCTGTCTAACGTTTTTTGCAGATAGCTTTCTTCATTGTGAGCAGGGATGATGATGGAGAAGGCTGGCATGTAAAAGGTTTGAGAAGAAGTGTATTAAAGGATTATTATGATGGAAAATATATGACTAACAATCTAATAGTAATATCTTTTTCTCGCCGGAGTGGTCCATTTATTCTTTATCACTTCTATACCTGGATTTTTTCCATACTGCTTTGTATAATCGTAAATGAGCGACTGTAATCCCCAGTAGCATTCTACCGTCTTTGGATCTACATCTTTGACTTTTCCTTGCTGGTTCACTAGCTTCGCTCCTGTTTTATCAAAAAGATCATCAAAGGTAATCCTTACTTCTAATCCTAAGGCGGCCCGATTTATCTTCGCAGACAGAGCATCTTCTTCAAAAAATCTTACTATATGCGCATCAACTTCATCATCCATAGTCTCACAGTGTCAAATAATTCGCGGCCCAGAGCATCCCTGAATCGCAATAATAAAATGGCGTGCTGAAGGGGTTTCCTTTTTCATCAAAAACTTCCAGAAAATTTTTATGTTTTTCAATAAGCTCGGTGTATTTTTCTTTATACTGTTTAGCACGTTCTTTATCGACCTCTTGTAGTAATTTAACATACAATGGCCCCATGTGCATCCAGATGGCGGTGCTTTCGTAATTGCGAAGGAAGTTTTCCTGCCAGACAAAGTTGATCTCTTCTCTTCCGCTGGTATACTTGAGAGGGAAAGGTTGGTCTAATCCTGCTTCGTGGATCTTTTCCAGCGCCGATTGCAGCATCTCTTTGTCGGTGATGATCCCTAAGACGAAAGGAAAAAGATTAGCGTCTCCGGCAACATATTTCTGCTGGCGTAAATCATCGTAAAAGTATTTCCCATTCCAGAAATGTCTCTTGATCAGCTCAGGGTAGGAAAATTTTTCAAAGGGGTTGTTAAGTTCCAGGCTTTTGAGATCTTTTGCTAAAAGTGCGACCATGCAGTTGTCATAACAGGAACTTTTCCTCACTGCAAAGTCTTTGATGGAAGAGAAATGGACTTCCGGCTTAACTAGGCCAGTATGCTGATTGATCACTTTGTGGTAGAATTTTTGTATCTCCTTGTTGAGAAAATCCTTAAATGAATGGTAAGGGAACCTTGAAGTTTTGATACTGTGGATAAGCCAGGGCAAAGAGTCAACTGCATAAGTAGGGAAGTCAAAAGGCATTCCTCCAGGAGTTATGGTGGTGCTAATTTTTTTATGCTGCTTGAATCGATTAAGGGCATAGCGTAAGGTGTGGTGGACCTGATCTTTATGGTGCAGGGTAAGAAGTGAATTAGTGCACCATCCAAAGTCGCGGGTCCAGAATTGGGCGAAGTTAGTGGTCGAGGTCTGCAGATATCTTCCGTTCCAGCAGTCCCTGACGATCTGTTCGCAGATCTCTTCCGCATCACCCTCGTACTTCTTGGGCAGAACACGATTTTTCCAGCTGCTGAGAAATATTCTTGGTCCTTCGGTGAGATAAGGTAAAATAGCAGGCATAGGGCGCTGGGATGTGAAGGAGTATAAAAATATTGTTGGGAAGAAGTGGGTAAAAAAGCGGACCCGGTGAGATTTGAACTCACAACCTACAGCTTACTCATCTTCAGTTAACTCTCTTCATCCCAGTAGGGATTACTCAGGAGCTCATCATAAGATTAGGAGGCTATCGCCCTATCCAGGTTAGGCCACGGGTCCTTAGAAATAGAAAGGAAGAAGCGGTTTTTTAAATCTTCTCACTACAACTCAATCCATCCCTGATGGGGATCAATTCTGTCTTTAATTGCGGATGATTCAGCACCGCTTCCTGATAATCCTGACAGCCATCCATGGTGATGTTGTCGGCGATGATCAAGCCGCCTTTTTTGACTAATCTAATGCAATTTTCTAAAACAGTAATATACTTATTTTTGGCGAAGTCAATGAAAATGATATCATAATGCTCTTGTCTCTCTGCAGCCAGCCTTTTGACCATCTCTACTGCATCGCCGGTCAATACTTGAGCAGTAATCCCATATCTCTTGAAATTCTGCCTTGCTTCTTCTGCGATGATGGCATTCACTTCCAAAGTGGTTAATTCTGCTCCATCACTACCTATGATACAGCCGCTATAACCGTTAGCGGTCCCTAATTCCAAAATCTGTTGCGGTTTGACCTGTTGGATTTTCTGCAGCAGCCATGCCCCCTTTTTAGATCCCAGGATGGGAATACCTCGAGAGATGCTTTCTTGTTCAAGGGGTTGTAATTTGGCAAGAACTGCTGTTTTACTCATGTTGATAGAACAAAACTCTCATCTCATCCTTAGCTCTACTTAGCCTGGACATGACCGTGCCGCGGGGAATGGCAAGCTCAGCACTGATTTCTTTATATTTTTTATCTTCAATAAACCAAAGTCTGGCTGTTTCTCTTTTTCCGGGATCGGCAATACTTCCGATTGCTCGCATAGTCTCTTCTAAACCTTCTTTTCTTTGGAGCAGGTCTTCCGCATTGGAAATGTTGTATTCTCCGAGGGTAGATTCACTGTATTCCTCGTTGGTGGATTTAGCCACATGAGAACTGTAAGTTTGTTCCAGATTTTTTCTTTTGCAATAATCTATCACTACATTCCTGGCAATCTTTCCGATCCAGTTTTTGAAACTATCCCTAAGAGGTTTATTCTCTTGCGGAGTATACCTATCAACATTACGCAGTACTCTTATGAATGTATCTTGAGTAAGATCATCGGCAACGGCCTGATTTCCAACTCTGCGCCAAATGTTCTTCAATACACAAGGATGTTCTGCCCTATACATCTCTTCAAAATGAGCATATCCGGTACAGGAAAAGGGCATGGCTATCATTTTAATTTAAAAAGGACCTTTAATTATAAATATTTCTTGGATTTGCGATGAAGAGCCTGGCCTTAGGCTAAAACCACTTTATCATTTTTTCTTATTTTTTCTTGTACAGGAATGGTGATGTATTGGTTTGCCGGAGCAAAAGGAATCTCTTCACCTTCATAATCACGCATTTCAGTTATCTCCTGCACAATATTCTCAGTAGTTTTTCCAGAGAATGAAATTTTGCTGTGGATATTGACGGCATCAGTAGTTTTTATCAATGCAACTTTGGCTTTTGGATAATAATTTTCCACAATACCGACTACTTTTTGGTGCTTAGGCTGATTTTTTATTTTTCTTTGTTTTGGCGCATTCTTACATTCTTCTGAACAGGTTCTGTTCATGTTTTCTTGACAATTATCACACATGATAGTCAGTCTGTCACATTCTAGATTATGGCAATTAACGTACTGCTCACAGTCTTTCTCACAGTGTTTGCAGAAAGTGATCGGTTCTCCAACATCTGATACTAACCGGTCATCAAAGACAAACAAGCCGCCTTCCCAATTAGCATCGGGAAATTGATTGACGTAGTTGATGATGCCGCCTTCTATCTGGTAAACCTTAGGGAAGCCTTGCTCCTTTAGATAGGCAGACGCTTTTTCGCAGCGGATGCCGCCAGTGCAGTAGAGAACTATCTTTTTGTCTTTGATGGCTTCAAGCTTTTTTGCCGCTGCTGGAAATTCACGGAAATTCTTGAGGTTAAGATTGAGTGCATTCTTGAATCTACCCACTTCAAATTCATACTCATTTCTGGCATCCACGATGATGAAATCTTCCTGCTGTTCATACCATTCTTTCAATTGTTGCGGCGGCAGATGCTGCCCTTTGCTTTTTGCTACATCCACCTCTGCTCCGAAAGCGCAGATCTCTTTCCTGACTTTGACTACCAGCTTATGGTACGCATTTTGATGATATTCTTGTTCACGGAAAGTGAGTCCAGAAAATAATGGATTTTTTAGCAACAATTCTTTAAATTGCTGCACTTGCTCCTTCTTCCCGGAAACTGCGCCGTTAAGCCCTTCTTTTCCCAGCAAGATCCTTCCTAAAAGGTCATGTTGCTGGCAGTGCTTTCTAAGGAGATCCTGAAGTTCTTGAGGATTTTCTATAAGTACATATTTGTAAAAAGATATGACTTGGTATTGCATATATTATGATTATTGTGGTGTTTTAAAAAAGTTTGCAATAATTATTAAAGAGCAATATTTTAGTTTTATCATGACCATTCATTTCACCCAAACTCTGCAAAAAGCATTAGAGACTATTGAAGTGACTAAAGGATATGAATTTCCAGTCTACGAGGCAGAGGAAGCAAGAGATCATCTCATCTCTGATAAAGTTGTAGAAAAATATGGTGAAGCAAAATGGGCAGTAGTAGATCTCCTGAATGAAGAATATGGCGCAATCATGTTCAATAAATTTGATCTACATAACTGGCTGGAAAAGAATCAAGATGATGAAGTTGCCTATTTCCTCAATGAAGCTGGATCAAACAGCTTGAATTACTCTCAATACTTAGCACCCTCTCGTTTTCATCTGTGGTTGGGAAAGAAAGGCTTTGTGATCGGCATCGAGCAGAAAGGAAAGGGATTTAATGCGGTCAAGGTCCATGATGAGAAGTTGAAGGAGCATCAAGGCGGAGCGTTTAGATTTTTCAGGGGATGTAAGAGCGCGGTGTTCTTTGATGATGCTGAAGATGCGAGAATAGTCTATTTTGAACTAAAATTTTAAATATAGACCTGTCTACTCGAGTATATAATACCAACACACCATGGATATTAAAAAAATCTTTTTTGAACGGCCAAGCCCGGCAGAGATTAAGGAAGAAAAGGAAGCAGTCATATTAGAAGATAAAATAGTTGTTGCATTGCAAGAGCTGCAACCTCATCAGTATGCAGTCATTCCCGGAGAAAAGTTTGGTACTCATTTTAACCCCGCGAAATTTTTGAAACATGGGGAAACATTTGATCTAGGAAATCGGCCTTTTGGAAAATCTCCGCGTACCTTGTTCCGAGATGCGGTATCTGACCCACAGACCAGTTTTAATACTTATATGAGCGGTTATTCATTCAAGCCTTTGATAGGGCCGGATAAGGTCCCTCGGCGAATCCCTTTCGTTGAACTTCTAGAGGCGGCGAGAATTTTAGCGTATGGAGCTTTTTATCCTGATGCTGCAGTAAAGATCGAAGGTGAGTACACCCATGCAAAAAAAGTAGGGAAGGAAGGCGGATCATTTCTCATCAGCAGTCCTTCCAGAACCAAAAAACATGGTCGCTACCGTTTTACCATCAGCAGTATTCCCATGCGATTCACAGAACCTTTTGTGTATCTGGTCCCTTATAGTTTTGGCACCCAGGATCTGGGCGTAGAAAGCAAGGCTTTTCGGGAATTGCGCTATACAAGCCAGCATAGTATTGAATCAAGCCGGATACATTATGTTCAAGCTCACGAGATCGCTGCAGCCTATGCTATCGCGGAAGCGCAGTTGAAAGAAAAAAATTCTGTCCCCTTGCGGTTCTTGGTGTTTCCTATCGCTTCACAGCAGGCAGTTGATCTTTATACTAAGTTGCTTAACCGGACCTTGCTTCAAGTCGAAGAAGGTGGAAAGATCAAATTAAAGCATCTGGGTCAGGCGCACATCGAAGCGATGCTGTGGCGTCTAGTGCGCCGGAAAGGATATGAGTCAGCATTTGATGACCTGGCTCTTTTAGAAGGAAGAGTGCGGAATTATAATTGGAATAACTATGTACAAACTTAAACAACTTCCAGAAGATTTTGTAGTGATCGAACTCCCGGTGGTAAAAGCAGAACCGCGCGGGAAGTATCTTTATTTCTGGATGAAAAAAAAGGAGAAGAATACCCTTGATGCAGTGAAGGAATTAGCAAAAATGCTGTGGATCAAGGAAAAGGATATCGGCTTTGCGGGAAGCAAGGATAAGCATGCGGTGACCGAGCAGATGATCTCTTTTACCGGAATTACTAAAGAGATGGTTGAAAACTTGAATATCAAACAAGTCTTATTACAATTTTATGGCTATGGAAAAACGCCGATTTCTTTAGGTGATCTGCAAGGAAATGAGTTTGAGATAACGGTCAGAAATCTTACCAAAGAAAAAATTGAAGAGATCACCTTAGTAGAGAATTATTTTGACGAACAGCGTTTTTCTACACAAAATGTAGAGATAGGAAGGCATCTCCTCAAAAAAGAATTTGCTGAAGCGGTCTCCTTGATCGATGAAGAAAAGGTTAAGAGTTATCTGGACCAGAAGCCCAAGGATTATGTAGGCGCGTTAAAGATCTTACCGAGTAGATTATTGCGGATGTATGTGAATGCTTACCAGAGTTACTTGTGGAATAAGACAGTTGCCGCGTATTTAGAACAGAAAGGAAACGTTCTCAAAAAAGTGAAATATTCTGGTGGAGAGGTAGTGTTCGTTTCTGATCTTGCAAAATGTAAAGATTTGAAAGTCCCTTTGATCGGTTTCGGCCATGAGGAGGTTGAGGATGAAGAGATCCAGGAGATCATCGATAAGATCATGGAAGAAGAGAGATTGTCATATGCCGATTTCATCATCAAGCAGATTCCGGCCTTGACCTTGGAAGGAGAATTACGGAAAGTGGTCATCCCGGTGCATGATCTAGAGATAGGAAGAAAAGCAAAGGATGAACTGAATCCCGGCAAGAAAAAAGTAGAGATTAGTTTTACCCTGCCGAAAGGAAGTTATGCCACCCTGGTGATCAAGAGGATTATTAGTTAGTGTTTCAGAAAGTTTAAAAGTGCAGTTTTTCCCGGAATAAACTATGAAACTTAAACGTATTCGATTGCTAGGAGTTTTAGATAGGATTGCTCCTTCCTTATCAGAGCAACCCGGAAGCAGCAGGATACGTATAGATAGCCGTGGAGGATTAGCGTATAATCTTTTTGATTCCGATTGGAAGCTATCGATACCTGCAGCTCAGAGTTTTCGAGAGATGGATGCTCTCTCTTTATACTTCAATGCGCTAAAAGCATATGGCGAGGAGGCAGAACAGTGCGCCAAGGAATATAAGCTTGGCCTGGTTGTCAGCGAGAAAGGCAAACTGATGTTTCCAAATTTTGATTTTAGTGCTGATCCAGTTTATAGAATGGGAATAGGCAAGGCACCAGTCACTTCTTTTGCGGAACTTGATAGATTTGTTGGAATGTTCTTCACTGAATACGGGAGGTTAGAGGAGCGTTATAAGAAAGTACGTGAATCAGCTGAAAATTTAAAATCCCTGCGATGAATCATCTGCACTTCTTACAGATCCCCGTCACATCGATCTGGAAATGACAGACTTCTTCGTCCACTTTTTCATTGAGAAAATCTAATTTCTTAATATCAATATGCTTTCGCTCTCCGCATCTCTCACAGGTGAAATGGCAGTGGTTTTTCTTGCTGTTGGAGTAGAGGGTTTTCCTATTGCACTGAAAGGAGTGGATCTCTCCGTTCTTGGTCAGGTCGTTGAGGAAGCGATAGATGGTGGCGATGCCTATCTTTGGATTTTTCTTGGAGACTTTTTGGTATAGCTCTTCCGCGTTGAAGAAAGAGTTGAAGGAAGATAGTTCTTGCTCGATCACTTGTTTCTGCTGGGTGGCACGTTTCATTTTATTACCTAATCTCTTTATTGATAATGAGAATCAATAATGTTTATAAAGGTGTTGTCTTATTAAACCAGTATGGTATTAAACTCAATCTATGCTTTAGTCAGTGTCATCATCGTTTCCCTTGTTTCTATAATTGGAGTAGTTACGCTTTCGCTTGGAGAAAGAAAACTGCATAAGATGCTCTTGATTTTAGTAAGCCTTTCCGCCGGAACCTTGATGGGCGGTGCATTCCTGCATCTGCTTCCAGAAGCGGTGGAAGAGCAAGGATTTACTTTGACCGTATCTTTCTCAGCTTTAGCTGGAGTGTTAGTTTTCTTTTTAATGGAAAAATGGATCCATGCTCACCATTGTGAACCCCTGCCGCATGAACGTTCACATCTACAACATGAGCCACATATGCACCTGCATAAAGAACACATAGGCACCCTCACTCTGTTTGGTGATGGTATGCATAATTTTGTAGATGGATTAGTGATTGCTGGCGCTTACATGGTAGATATTTCTGTTGGTATCGCTACTACTTTAGCCGTAATCTTACATGAAGTGCCTCAAGAAATAGCTGATTTCGGAGTGTTGTTATATTCCGGTTTTTCCAAATGGAAAGCCTTGTTTTATAATTTTCTCTCTGCAGCGACTGCAATAGTGGGAGCGATAGTAGGTCTCCTCATCGGTGCGCGAAGCGAGGCTTTTGTGTTATTTATCCTTCCTTTTGCAGCAGGAGGGTTCATTTATATCGCTGGTTCAACCCTTATCCCAGAATTGCACAAGGAATGTGGTTGGAAAGAATCAGCTGCGCACATCCTTACTTTTATTTTAGGTATGGCCCTGATGTGGGGAATATTGTTGCTGGAATAGAGAAATCTAAATCGTAGTCTGTTAAAAATATTTTCTGGCTAAGATCTGGCTGCGGAGTGAACTCTGGTTTTCAACAAATTGCTTTCCAGCATTTACACCTACAGTGAGATCTTTATCTTTGCTAAAATAAATCCCGCCGCCTAGATAATGCATATCGGGCATCTCAGTGAGCTTCTGTAGTTTGTATTCAAGCTGTAAAGCAATAGGCAAATGAGGGTTAAGATCAGTACTCAACGCTGCGCCCACACCAAATCTAGTATAGGTAGTTTCAAGGTCGGGTGTTCTTTCAAGTGTTGCCGTCTTTCTCCCGCGCATCAATTCCAGAGAGGTCTGTACTGAAACATATTTTCCAAAGGCTTGAGCAGTATTCAGCGAGCCGCCTAAACCCCAACCACTTACTTGCTGGTCAGAAAATAGCTCGTTGTTCAGCTTGTCGATGATGTCCAGACTGAAGGTTAAGGTTGATGAATCGAGCATGAGCATGTTGCTGTACCACAGTTCGAAACCGCTTCTGAATCCTACTTGTGTTCCCCAGCGCCGATTATGATAAGGTACGAGTACTACTCCCCCATCAAAGCTAGCAGCATCCTGTCCAAAAAAATAGAGGAATTCTCCGTGATGAAAACCGCTGATAATATCACCGGAAGCGGAACCATACAGACCGATAGGATCAACCAACTTGATTCCCAAGTCTACTTTCTCTTGTAAGGCAAGCAAGGTCAATCTATTTCCTTTACCTTCAAAATCATCAATTTTTGTAAAGGCAAATCCTTGTGAAAATCCAAAGTGAGAGCTGTTGAAAGCAGAATCAGAATATGAAGGATAGGTAAAAGTATGCCCGGCTAAGGTGCGTTGTTTTTCTACTTCCTTTTCTGCTTCCTGAGCTGAAGCGATCGAAGGAGCGGCCAGCGCAGCAACAAGCAAGGCGGCAGAAATATCCTTTTTAGGCATAATCTATGGCGATAGCCAGGCATTTATAAGAATTATGAAGGTGAAAACGCAAATTACAAAGTTACTGCCTTCTTTACTCGGGCATATACAGCTGCGGGATCTCCACGGCCGTCGATCTTCTTGAGAACCCCTTTCTTCTGATAGTACTTAATGACCGGTTCTGTCTCCTGATGATACACTTTAAATCGCTCTTTGATGACTTTAGGCGTATCATCTTTTCTCTGTATCAATCGCTTCATGATGTTTTTAGGCGGGGGCAAGTATTGCAGATGATAGGTCTTTCTGGTGACCGGATCAAGCAGCCGGCCAGATAATCTTTTGACGACGTCTTTTTCAGGAACGTCCAAGTAAATGACTGCATCGATATCTACATCTTGGATAAGCTTAGCTTGATCTACTGACCTCGGAAATCCGTCAAATATGAAATTTTGTTTCTTGTCGATGGCTTTCTTGGCGATATCTATGGCCATCTGGTGCGGTACTAAATCTCCTTTATCGATGTAGCTGCTGATCTTTTTCCCCAAAGCAGTGTTCTTTTTTGCTTCCTTGCGCAACAGATCGCCTACTGATACATGAAAGAGATGGAAATCTTTAGCTAATCTTTCTGAGACGGTTCCTTTCCCGCTTCCAGGCGGGCCTAAAATGATTAATTTCATTCACGACCTCTTTTAATGCGTATTAAAGCAAGCGGTATATAAATAATTATGGTTGGGGAGCAATCTATTTATAGTCCTGAAGTATTGGTTTTATATGCCCAAGAAGTTAGTTTTTAGGGTGCTGCCCCCTAATGGCCATGTATATAGGTATGGGCTGGAAGTACTATATCGTGAACGACATCTCCCCACAGTCTTGTCTATTTTCTTTTGTACGGTCAAATATACAAAAGTTGAAGGCAAAGGATTTGTGATGGATTCAAATAGGACCAATTGTTATGATTTTGATTATAACTCGGGAAAATTACAGTATGTTTCATATCATGATGGTGATTTTACAAAACCTGGCTTCCGTTGGGCAGATACCAGGATAGCACAGCTTGAATATGATCAAATAAGAGATGAACATCGCGTCCAGGCGCAGAAAACGGCGCAGAGGGTGTACGATTATCTTCAGGAAGAGAAACTGAAAAGTAATGATCATCGCTGGCAGGATGAACATGAGCCTTTCTTGACTTCTTTGGAAACCATACTG
>JAUSJN010000029.1 GCA_030647325.1 Nanobdellota archaeon
AAGAGAATGGAGAACAGTTTTGAATACTATCTTTCATTACTTTTTTAAATTACCTTCTCCTTTAACCGGACATGGATATTCTGAATAAGGTGACCACTGAGAACAGACTTAATTGTTATAGAAGAGAATGGCTGAAATTTGTCGATGCTTTACGGGAAGGATCTATTGACAGAATGTTTGCTAGACATGAACCAGTGTATGTAAAAGAGCCGGTGATGCAGCCGACTGTTTTTGAATTTTTACTCAAAGAGAAAGGAATGAAACAGGCGGATTATCATCTCTATGGCACGGGTGTTTATGGATACCATGATGAACGTACATTGCTTCCAGAATCTGCGTGCCAAGAATTGTCAGAGATGGTCAAGGTTATTGAACATATTGCTCAGCAACGGAATATTCCTATCTTTGAAGGCAGTTATTATTCTGGAGATTGGGATGAAGAGCGCTGGACCGAATCTTTTGCTATCTCAGATTATTTTGAAGATACCTCCGGAGAACGAACGAAGCGTATTCTTGATGGCTGGATCACGGCAGTTAAAGATTTTCCAAACACCACTCCTATCATCTCTCATTTTGATTGGCTTAACTATGTTGATACTCGTCCTTTACATGAAATAGGCGAGGTGGTCAGCGCTATGCACGGTTGTTATTCCTTTTCCGCTGCCCATAATAATCTGGAGCTTAGATTTTTTGGAACGACGGTTCCGACTGCAAAAATTCTTTTAGGAAAAGAGATACAAATGCCTCTTTCTGAGAATGAAGTTCCGGTTGTAAAAGAAGTTATCCTTAAGGAGTTAGATCCTTTGAGAAAATTAGGTTATTCTATCGTTGAACGTGATAGTGGGATGTGATTAAGTCTTATTCAACTGTCTCACTCTTTCCATAAATTCTCGTAAGCCTGCCTGAACTTCTTTGTCATAACTTACTCGAAGAAGGGATTAAATTGGGAAAATCTTTTAAATTAAGGATACTTTAAGTGCTTATGGAAACGGTTACTGTCCCAAAAGACCAATATGAACAACTGAAGAGAATGGCAGAGAAATTAAAGTTAATAGATGAAACAATCCACGATGAATTTTCAGTAAAAAATATTATGATTTTACAAGAAAAGCAGGCATCATTTGGATTTCTCAAAGATGAGAAGGAAGATATTTATTCTTTTGACGATATTAAACCATAAAACGGGGCGATATAGTCCTGGTCCGTTTTCCTTTCTCTGATTATTCTACTGCTAAATTGAGACCAGCTCTTATTATCTCTGCCAATAATGAGCAAGAAGTTTGTGTTGCTTTCATTTCCTCAGTGGTTCCAGTAGAGTTAGAAAAAACTGATTTTCTACTTACTGAAGAAGATGACGATTTCGTTCAAACCAGATTAAAGAAAGATTCTGTATTTAAAATGAATAAAATTGCAACATTGGATAAGAGCATAATTTTGGGAAGATTAGGCGCAGTTTCGGAAGGATTAGGAAAAGAATTGGATGAGAAATTACGAATTGCTTTGGGAGTGTGATTATTTCTAGGTGCTTATTATAGGATTTTTCACTCAACTGTAACGCTTTTTGCAAGTGACCTTGGGTGATCTGGATCGTGACCTTTTAGCTCCGCTATATAATACGCAAACAGCTGCAAGGGAATAGTGCACAATAATGGGTAGAATATCTCTTCCACTTTAGGGATGTAAATCACATCGTTGCTCACCTTTCTGATATCTTGATCTCCTTCAGTCGCGATAGTGATCACTTTCCCTTCCCGCGCTTTGATCTCTTCGATGTTGCTGAAGGTTTTAGCATACACGGAATCTTTCGGACAAATAGCTAAGGTAGGCATCTCTTCAGAGACTAAGGCAAGAGGGCCGTGTTTCAATTCTCCGGCAGGATAGGCTTCGGCATGGATGTAGGAAATTTCTTTCAGCTTTAATGCGCCTTCCAATGCCAAAGGGAAATTTCTGTTCCTGCCGATATAGAGAAAGTTTTGGTAAAGATAATATTTCTGGGCCAGTCTTTTGATCTCTTCGTGTTTGGAGAGAACTTCTTTTATTTTTGGTTCAATCTCTCCACTGTTAAATTCTTTTCCAGCCAGATGGAAGGCCAGTTTGTACATGATGATCAATTGCGAGATGAACGCTTTTGTCGATGCCACTCCGATTTCTGGTCCAGCTCTGGTGTAGATGCGTTCATCAACTTCGCGGGCGATGGTGCTGTCCACCACATTTACTATCCCTACTGTTTTTGCACCTTTCTCTTTTGCTAAGCGTACTGCAGCAAGAGTGTCGGCAGTTTCTCCGCTCTGCGAGATGACTACCACGAGATCATGCTGGTTGAGAAGGTTTTCTTTGTACCTGAACTCGGAAGCGATCTCATAGATGACCGGAATCTTGGCAATCTCTTCAATGAGATATTTTCCCACTAAGCTGGCGTAGCTGGCGGTGCCGCAAGCGACGACGATGATGCGCGAGAAATTTTTGCTGAGATGGATGGGGACTTTGAGGGTCTCTCTGATCACGTCCGGCTGTTCAAAGATCTCTTTGAGCATGAAATGCTTGTATCCTTGCTTCTGCGCTTTTTCTAAGGTCCAGTTGACTTCGCGCACATCCAATGGTTGTTCTTCGCCATGAAAATTACGCACTTCCACCAGCTCTTTGGTTATCCTGGCGATCTGAAAATCGTTGAGATAAATGACCTCTCTGGTATGTTCAATTATCGCGGAAACGTCAGAAGCAAAAAAGTTTTCTTTTTTGCCTAACCCGATCACTAAGGGGCTTCCGTTCCGTGCGCCGATGATCTCTGGACTATCGGCCTTGATGACGCAGAAGGCATATGCTCCCTGTAGCCTCTTGATAGTCTTGAGGACAGCTTCTTGCAGATTCCCCTGATAATTTTTAGCCACCAGATGGACAATCACTTCAGAATCGGTATCAGATGAAAATTGCACTCCTTCATTACGCAGCTCTTCTTTTAATTCCAGATAATTCTCGATGATGCCGTTATGCACCACCGCGAATTGTCCAGATTGGTCGGTGAAAGGATGAGCGTTCCGGTCTGAAGGTGCGCCATGGGTGCTCCAGCGCGTATGTGAGATACCGATCGTCCCTGAAAGTTTTGCGGCTGATTTTACAATTTCAACCCTGCCTTTTTTCTTGTTGATATTTATTGCACTATTAGAAATGACTGCGACTCCGGCAGAATCATATCCGCGATATTCCAACTTTTCCAATCCGGAGATAAGGATATCATTGGCCTCTTTTTCACCGATATAACCCACAATACCGCACATCTTGAGCAAATTTGATTGATTTTACTTTAAGAAGCTTGTGAATCCCGAGTAGGGAAGAAACATTTTATTTAACAATCATTTCCTGCAACTCTCCAGAAGCAGCTAATTCCCGCACGATGTCACAGCCACCGATGAATTTACCGTTGATATATAGTTGAGGGATGGTCGGCCAGTTAGCATATTCTTTGATGGCCTGCCGTATGTTTTCATCAGAAAGCACGTCAAATGATCCGAATTCTATTCCCAAGTCTTCCAGGATGCTTACTACTTGCGCTGAGAAACCACACTGGGGATCTTCCGGAGTGCCTTTCATAAATAAAAATACTTTCGCAGAGTTGATCTTTTCTTCAATTATTTTCTTCATTTCTGGGTTCATTTTAGTTTATTCTCGTTTTGATTTTAAGCGCATGCACTTGTTCTTTCATCTCTTCTTTCAACACTGCATAGACCATCTGATGTTGTTCCACCAAACTTTTTCCGGCAAAGCCTTGGTAGGTGACTACTACGGCAAGATGCGCTCCGGAGGAGTTATGAGTCTCATGCCCGGCGCTGGTATCAGCGATCTGCACTTTTGCTCCCGGGAAGGCTGCTTCCAGTTTTTGTTTGATGCGGTCTAGCATCGGTTGGATTATGGTCGTTTCTTT
The DNA here is from genome assembly GCA_030647325.1 of Nanobdellota archaeon. GTDB lineage: Archaea > Nanobdellota > Nanobdellia > Woesearchaeales > GW2011-AR9 > JACPIL01. The sequence goes on from JAUSJN010000029.1 coordinate 3,920, forward strand.
ATATTATTTTTGCAGAAAGTATTTTAAAGAACCTTCTATATTTTAGTTATGAGCTGGTTCTTTAGGTGTTTAACTAAAAAATGACTGAATATCGTTTGGATAGAAAAAGAAAACTTCGCGAAGATCTAGAACGCATTGCAAATGAAGAAGAAGCAGAGTTAGAGCAGCTAGCCCTAGATTTAGAGGCTCATTCTCAATATCAAAAAGCTGAAGTCCGCCTTAGGACTAAAGACTTGAGTTTAGTTGAAGAGGAAGATTATGAAGAAGCGAAAAAATGTGTTGATGGCTTACTTCAAAAGATAGAAAAGACTGCTAAAGACAGAAAAGAAAAACGAAAACGAACAGCGAAATTTGCAGCTAAAGTTATTGGCGTCACTGCCGCTGTTCTTTCTTTAGGATATGG
>JAUSJN010000040.1 GCA_030647325.1 Nanobdellota archaeon
AGAGATGATGGATCGTCTGCATGACCCAGCAGAGTCTTTAGATATGCTTGTCGCCGGGCAAAGAATCCAAAGAAAGACTGTTGCTAAAACCGAGGGCACGTTCATGATCTACTACCATGACCAAAGCAACACTGTTTCCACGAGATTATACATCCCTCAGAAGCCCTTGACCGACAAAGCGGTCTATGCCCGCATGGCCTTAAATGGTGAAGGTGACATCACCAAGCTTCTCTTGGAATGCTATCTCGCTAAAGATTCAGGTTGGGATTCCTTGGTCGATCCAAAGAGAGTATGTGAGACTGATTTCTCGACAGCACGTTCTTTGAGAAGGAGATTGCAAAGATTAAAGAACCAGGAAAGGAAAAAATTCCGCTTACAGAACTATGAACGGATCGTCCCTGCTTTAGATGCAGTGACAGAAAAAGATAGAGAATCCCTGCTTGATATAACGGATACAATGTATCAGGCTTTGACTGTCAAGGAAAAACAGAAATTGCATCCTTTGATCATGGCCCGTACTTTGTATGAATCTGAAAGGCCCACAGAAAAATATCTGTATACTTCAGAGCAGCATGATGCCAGGCTTCTTGAAAAATCCAGGTATGAAAAAGATGAGAATCTTAAAATAAAACCTCTGGACGATCTATTGTATTTCCATGGATGGAAGCTGCAGAAGCTGGAGAAAAATGAACTTCGAAGGATTATACATACAAAACGTCGCCATGGCGAAAAGATGCAGGAGATCGTAGAAGAGGTCAATGCTCTCAATAATCTTCGGTACCACAATAAAAAAGCATATCCCCGGGTCATGGATAAGGTTCTGTTCTCTGAGACCCTCAAAGGCTGTACTCCAGATGATTTAGAAAAGATGGTTTGGGAAAGGAACCTTGATCCGCGGATAGGCTATCTGGCTATGGTGGCGGATTTTATCCCTTTTATGTTGGAAAGCAAGGAAGAGTTGGAATTGAAATTGTATCGGCAGCCGATCAAAGAGAAAGTCGCAGCTCGCATGAAAAGGAAAGCAGCGGCTCCGCAGGATGCGACTCAGCATCTTCCTGAAAAACTAACCACTGCTTCAGGATTGGAATTAGCCGTCACTGAATAATCATGGTTTATTACATTAATAGCATGTTTGAACAGTTCCGAAGAGAACGTGGCGCTATACAAATAGTTGATGAATTACGCGCTAAAGCTCTTCTACAAATTGGTTATGCACCTTACAAGTTTGCACCAGGCGGATACTCCCATCTATTGATCACCATAAAGGATAACCGTAACCTTGAAGATCAAGTAGTTTCAGTCATTCATGAATGGCTTCATCTTGAACCACGATTTTTACATTATCTAGGTGATGTTCCTCGGCCTGTAGAAGAATTAATTGAGAAAGAATCAAAAGAGTTATATCATCAAGATCCAGAAGGAGTTGATTTGATACGTTGGTTATTGGATGAGGCTCATAAAGTTAAACCTCAAAAATATTTTGTTCCTTAGCTATCTTTCATAGAAACTCAATTCCTGGGTCTGTTCATCGACAAAGACGTGCGCTTCCGGGTGTTCCGCTAGATACTTCTTACGTTTCTCTTCCGGCATATCATGCAAGGTTCCTTTGCCGCTCAATCCTACCTGCGGAGTTTTTAACCTGTAATCTTCAGAAGTGAATTCTTTTCCGGTCTGTAAAAATTCATCATAGAGCTGATGAAATTTTGGAAAATCGATCCAGGTCTTCCAGACGCCATCGACTTTGTATTTCTTCTTGGCGAACATCACTACCCGGGATGCGATGTGTTCGGAGACGATTTCATAATCCGGCAGATGTTGCACTAATTCTTTTGAAAAGACCACTACCTCTTCATGCAAAGGCATGTTTTCCTTGCTCAATCTTTCTTGTGATGGGCCGACGTGCATGTACGCTTTCACTTCCAGAAAGTCAGGACTTCCGCGGCCGATCAATTCTGCATACTTATCCAGCGCGCTCATGTTGATATGCTTGATCATGGTCAATCTGATGCAGGTGCGCTGTTTCTTCTGGGCTAGATAATCCAGGCTTAACAACATCCGTTCCCAGAAATCAGGGAATAAAGGCCTGTCAACTTCTTTAAGCATCTCTTTGGTAGGTGCGTCCACGCTGCAATACAGCTGGGTGATCGGTTTCAGATTTTTGATCTGTTCTGGATATTGTGAATTGGTCACCAAGAAAGTGGAGACATGATCTTTATGGAAACCATCGATCAATTCATTCATCCTTGGATAGGTGATAGGCTCTCCAGTCAATGAAAGTGCGACATGCCTTATCTGGGTGGATTTTTCATAGGCAGCTTTATTCGCTACCGGTGATCCTTTAAACCCTATCAGCAATTTATGATGCGCTTTCTTGCTCTCTTCCAGGATCATCTCCGGCTCGTCAACTCCCCACTTCCATTCCTTTGAGACGGGAGCCTTGTATCCGCGCCAGCAGAAGGTGCATCTATTAGCGCAGCTGATGCTGGTAGTCATCTGCATACACTGGTTGCTCATGATGCCGTAGAATTTTAACTTGTAGCAGCCGCCTTCACCGTTGATCATGTTCTTGGTCCAGCCGCAGGTTTTTACCGCGCTATGGCTGCCCACGATACGGTATTGCTGTTTCTCTAATTCTGCTTTAGCTTCTGGTGTTAGCATGAAAGGTGTATTCTGGGTGTGTTTTAAAAACTTTTTTAAAAGAAAAGATCTTTTCAGCGCTGCATGAAGCCAAAATGTCCTCAATGCGGCTCTTTCAACGTTGCAGTACATAAGGATGATATTGAGTTCATGGCCTGCAAAAGCTGCGGCTATGATGAACTGGTGGAAGGAACATTTGTAGGCCAGCGTACCTCTCAAAAAGAGAAAGGAAGATATAACCCGTATAAAGTCGGCGGGAAAGGAAGGACAAGGAAACCTTAAAATAGACTCTTATCTTTTCATCTAAAATGGTCAAACCGATCCACGGCAAACATTCCGAGTACTATGAAGCGATCTTACAACTACGTGATGTTGCAGATGAAGTCATTGAATTTGTCGATAAGGAAATAAAAAAGAAGAATATTTTTGTGGCTAAGGTAAGGCCGGTCACCAATGGCCATGACTACTATCTTGGCAACGCCAATCTTACTAAAAACTTGGGAAAAACCTTGCAGGAAAAATTTGGCGGAGAATTCACCGTAACCGCCACCTTATTCACCAGAAAAGAGGGTCGGCCGGTCTATCGCCTGACGGTTCTGTTCCGGGCTATGCCCTTCAAAAAAGGAGATATCGTAGAATATCACGACGAGACCTACAATGTCATCATGTCCGGAAAAAAAGTGATGCTGCAGCATGCCAAGACCGGAAAGAAGATGCAGTTATGGCATAAGGATATGGGAAAGGTTAAGAAAAAAGATCAGTAAGAAAAAACTGGATATTTAAGAGAGTAATCTCTTCAAGCGCGGCATCTCTTTCTGCATTACCTTTTCTCCGATCTCGGTGAGCTTCTCTACTTTGTCAAAGTCAAGCCAATCTAGATGGCCAAAAGTAGGGCGGATCTTAAACTGAATATTCGCATGTTCAATTCGTTCGCGGGCAAAATTATTAGCGATGCTGATCAATGATTGGTACATAACTTTGCTTATCTCTGGCAATTCTTTTCCAGCCATGATCCTGATAATTTTCGCTGGATATAATAATCTGTCAAATAACCAGTGGAAAAATTTTAGTATTATCTTCGGCCAGAAGTCAGGAAAGAGATAATTCCTGAAATTAAGCAATTCATCAGCAACAAATTTCTGCATCAGCTCTTTGCTCAGCGGTATTTGCCTTACTTCCTGGCCAAGGACTTTTTTATCACGCTGGTAGAGGTCAACAGCAATGACTATGTCTGCGCCCATTTCCGTCACAACATCAAAAGGAGTGGGATCAGCGATCATCCCATCAACATATTGGTCTCTGCCGATGATGGTAGGCGCAAAAATGCCAGGGATGGAGATGGATGCCCGCACCGCTTTTGCTACATCTCCTTTTGAAAAGATCACTTTTTCATTCTTGGTGAGATTGTATGCAACTATCTGCAATGGGGTCTGCAGCTGGTAAAATTTCTTATTCTCCACCAGCTTACGAAGATGTTTTTCGATTATATCTCCTTGCAGGAGCCCAGTTTTTGGCACAGTAAAATCAACTATTTTTTTCCAGTCTGTAGTTTTAGCAAGCTCTTCAATTTCGGCCGGAGTTTTTCCTGCGGCGTACAGGGCAGCAATGACTGCGCCCATGGATGTTCCGGCAAGGTAATCAGGATAAATCTTATTTTGATGAAGAACTTTGAGAACCCCGATATGTACTAGGCCTCTAGCTCCACCAGCACCTAATGCTAGGCCTATTTTTGGTTTTTTTTTCATCTAGGGCCTCTTTTATATATGTTAATCTTTTGCTCTTTATTATTCTTGCCATCAGAAACAAACAGTAATCTTTATAACTCTTTATTCTCTTCTTCTCACATGAAAAAGACGTGGTGGTTCTTGCTGATAGTCTTACTCTTGAGCGTCTCTACACTGGCTCAGACTCAGAAACAATACACGCTCAAGCTTCTCGCAGTCCAAGAAAACACTAACGGCACTCTTTCCGGCAGCGGTGCTGACTTATTTCTTGAGCTTAAAGAAGGTTCCGGCAGAGTGTTCTTAGACACCTATCCTGTTCCGAAGATGGACACCCAGATCTCTACTCGCTTCGCGAAAGAAATTGCCTGTCATCAATACAATCTTCCCTGCCAAAAATATGATTTCATCTACACCATCAAGGCGCAGACCAGTATCATCGGAGGCCCTTCTGCCGGCGCGGCTATCGCCGCGTTAACTACCATAGCTGTACTTGATTTAGAATACCATAATGGGGATACCGCCATCACCGGCACCATCAATTCTGGCGGCATTATCGGGCCGGTCGGCGGGACCAAAGAAAAGCTTGAAGCGGCTGCACAGCTCGATCTTAAGAAAGTTCTGATCGCAAAAGGAACCGCGATCCCGCTTTCTGCCCTGCAGAATGACAGCGACAAAAATACTACCGAATACTTCAATCTCACTCAATATGCCGCAGAGAACCTTAGTATCGAAGTGGTGGAAGTGAGCGACTTAGATGAAGTCATCTTTCATCTCACCGGTGAAAAGTTAAATCACAAAGAAGTGCAGATAGAAGAAAATGAAGAGTACACCCAGATCATGAATGATCTACGCGACTTGCTTTGCAGTCGGGTGGAAAAGATAGAGACAGAACTGTACAAAGAAGGTGTTTCCATCAACGAGACGGTTGCCAAGCGGGTGGAAGAGCAAAAAGGAAAAGCTGACAACGCTACCCTGCAAAAGGATTATTATTCTGCCGCCAGTTATTGTTTCACTGCCAGCATCAGCTTGCGGACTCATTACTATGCACAGAAAAAGCCCAATCTTCCTCTCTTGTGGGATAGGTTCCTGAAATTGGAAGAAAAAGTCCAGGCCTTAGAACAAAATCTTTCCCTGCAGAAGATAGAAACGATCACTGACCTGCAGACCTTGATCATCGTCAAGGATCGTCTCAATGACGTAAAAGAACAGATCATCAAATTTAAAGAATTACCGAGAGACTCTGATAATGCTGAGCAAGTATACAATCTTTTAAGTTATAGTGAAGAACGATATTTTTCCGCGATAGCCTGGACCCAATTCTTTTCCATGAGCGGAAAAGTCCTGCAGCTCGACCGGGAACATATCCAGCAATCCTGCCAACAGAAAATTCTGGAAGCAGAAGAAAGATACCAATATATTGGATTGTTCATAGGAGAAAATAATCTAGACTCTATCGCTAAAAAAATCGTCTCAGCCAGAGAAGCGTCTCAGAAAGGGGAATATGAGCTCTGCTTGATGAAGGCGATCCAGGCGAAGGGAGATGCTAATGCGGTGCTGAGTACTCTTGGCCTGCGCAGCGACGAGCTTACCGACATCCTGGAAAGTAAGATGGTTGCGGTTAAACGTGTCCTTGCGGAAAATACCGCGGAAGGAAAATTTCCGATCTTAGGTTATTCTTATTTTCAATACGCTACTTCCTTGAAGGAGCAAGAACCGGTGACTGCTCTTTTCTATCTGGAATATGCCTTGGAGATGAGCGACTTAAATATTTATTTTCCGGAAGAAAAAACATTTTTAGAGACTTTTTCTGAAACATTCTCTCTCGATCGGGCTTGGTTTGAAGGGTTTGTCATCGGGGTGATCTTGACCCTGCTGCTGCTGCAATTAAAGCCAAAAAGGATAAAGAAGTTCCTGAAGAGATTTTATTGATTTTTTCTTAGACATTACTTTTTATAACATTTATTAAATCATGAGAAATTTGTGATGACTCTTTAATTTCATCTTTAACCTCAGAGAATGATGAGTATAAACCCCTGGCCAGCCCCGAAAGGCTGGCTGGGGAAAAAGAGGTGATAGATGTTTACTACTCTAAAATAGGCACTTATATATAAAGGTTATGGTCTTTAGTATTCAAAAGTAGTGAACCAAAATGTTTTTATAGGAAACACCCATTCTTACCATTATGATCAAGCATAAGATTGCTGTATTGTTGGTTATTATAGCTATCATTTCTCTCCTTACTGGCTGCGAAAAACTCACTGCTTCGATGGATGGAGTAGATAAAGAAGGAACAACTGAATCATCAGAAGTTGTTCCGGAAGCGGTTACCGGGCAGCCAGAAACAGAAGAAAGTTATTCAGACGCCCTCACTGGTGGTTCTATTGTAGAAGATGAAGAACCATCAGTAACAACTCACACCGTCAAGATGACCGCTGATGGTTTCAGCCCGGATAAATTATACATCAAGGTAGGAGATACAGTAGTATGGGAAAATACCCGGTCAGGCTCGATCAACAAAGCCATGATCATCGGCGTCAGAGAATGCAGTGAAATCCGCAGCGGCTTTCTGAAGCCGGGAGAATCTTTTTCCTGGACTTTTGATAAACATATCACTTGTACGTTTGCTGATGGGATCATGACTATGGAAGAAAGCAAAGTGTATGTTGAGTAAAGTCATAAATAGGCGGGAAATCTTCTCACCACGCATTAGATAAAGCAACGACTTTATCTATGCACAAATGTGATAGTTTTCACATTTTGTGGACTAAAGTCCGTGGCTTGAAAAGAGAAGATTTCTTGACCCCGCCTATTGTGACATAAAAGGGCTGATACTCCGCACTAAAGTGCGGAGCTATCGTCCTTTTAATGCATGATGATAGGTAAATAGTTACTATAGGGAAAGATTATATACCTCATTTTTTTAGATGTAGTATGTCAGAAAATTCTCAACTTTCTTTATCGGACCTTTCTTTGCCGGAATTTAAAACGGTGTTCGATGCTGAAGTGTATTCGATTGATTTCATGGCTTCTAATTATATCGATCTTAGCAATCCTGATCCAAATATCCTGAGAAGAGGTTTCTTAGTCTTGGAGAGTTACCGTAAACCAGCAGTATCTGAAGTAGAAGCATATCTCCAGAAAACTGCTGAACGTCATCTGAGTTCCGACTCTTCAGCGATTCCTGATCGTGATTTTTCCCCGTTGATAGCAAATTTACGTGATCAAGAGATCATTTCCTTGTTAAAAGGAGATCCAGAAAAGGTGTGCGCCTTGGTCTCTGACGACCTTATGACTGTGCAGCAAGATAGCGAACAGTATCTCCAAGTACAATACTTTACCTTATCTGCTCCTCTCTACGTCCAACAGGGCAAAAAAGTAGAGGAAGCCGAATGGTATCATCATGCTTATAGTGATCTTTCCCTACGTGAAAATGGTATGCAGCGTTGGTTCATGATCCGTCTGCATCATGCAAATCTTCTAGAGCCGGAAAAAGTGGTTACAAAGATTTACCAATCTTCCATCTTAGGAACGGAAAAAGAAGGAGCTGCCTATGTGATGAGAAATGTCTGTTCTACTTTCTCTCCTCCGGAGCATTTTGCCCGCCTCAAAGATGGTACTTCCCGGAAAGTGAGAGAAGCCGCGCTGGAGTATGTAGTTAATCTACAGAAAGATAGTGAGAAGTATGCTTCACTGTTAGTAAATTCCAAGGGAGATTTTACTTTAAATTAAACTTAGCAATTATGCCTGCTTCCCATACCAAAGTAAATTTCTGTTCCTGAAATATTGTAATCTATCTATATCCAGCGATTCCAATTCTTTTGCATTTTGGTGGATAGACTCAGCATAATTCACCAGTTTTTGCCTGGCTTCATCACATTTGTGTTTAGTGTAATCAACCGCGATCTCTTTAAAAAAATATTTTCCGAGCAGGCCGCCTTCTTTAAGTACTTTATCGAAGGCTATCTTGGCTATGGTCTGGTCTAATTTCTGTTCTATTTCTTCCTGGGATAGTTTAGAAAAACGTTCTAGAAAAGAATAAAGAGAGCTGTTAAAAAGATGTAGTTCTCTCTTGGTCTGTAATCTATGATCCTGCAACAACCGCAGATAAGTTTTATGTTTCTCTGTCTGCGTTGTAAGATAATCTTCGACATTATCTTCTAAAGAATAAAGGCTGTAGTTGACCTCCACCCCGGCAAAATCGATAAATATCCCATAATCATTACAGGTGATGCTTTTTTGCGGGGAGCCTCTTTTTTGCGATGCTTGGTTAAAATCCTCTAACGCCAATTCAAATGTACCTTGTAGTTCTTCTAAACCCATGTTCAGTGAAATAAAGATTCCCTATAAAAATATTAGGGTAATGTAGGCTCTGTAGAACAAGTAGGTTAGCGCGTAAAATCGAGCGATTATTTTTATTTTCTTTTCATTGCGACAGGGGGTTGTCCCTTACGGGGATGTCGCATTATGAATGTACATCCTAAAAGCGAGTCCGCGCTAACCTGAACGGAGTGAGATTTTCTACAGAGCAGGTAATGTAGAAAATATTAGGAAAATAATATATATACCTGAACGCTGCAACATTTATGTTCAGGCAGCTGTCTCTTATCTTCGGTTCAAAGAGCAAAGCCCAAGAGATAGTGCTGCTGCTGCAGGATGCTAAAGAAGTGGTCAGGCAGGGTTTCTTTGAGACGGAGCTGCATCGCGTGGAACAATTCTGCCAAAAAAATAATCTCTATCTGGTTAAATCAAAATTCAAAGTTCTTTTTGCTGACGAAGGTATTTATTCTAATAAAGGGATCCGCATTCCGGAAGATGATCCGCGGCCAGGGATGTATTTTGTGTATGTCTCAAAAGAAGAGCAGAAGGTATGGCTGGCCAGTTATCATGAATTGATGCAGAACCATAGAGATTTAGGGCTGGTATTAGGATATCCGCAGTGCTGTGTGGATTTCTTTTGCAGCAGATTCAATCCGCAAGATGTCGATTTAGAACTGTCTTCAAAAAATCCTTATACCAATCTTTCCAGACGCGGAGAGGATCTAGTCATACTTTCTCATTTTCCTTGTGATCCTGAATGCAAAGAAAGCATCAGGATGGGAGAAAAATATCTGCAGGCGGTGTATGCTTTTGATAAAGACCGGGCGAGGGAATTGCTCACTCAGTTGCGGGCAACATGATTACTTTTCTTGTTCCATCATAACGCACCGTAAATCCTTTCTCTAAGATAAGTTCTCCGTCGACTTGAGCGATCCTTTCTGCAGGCAAGGTTAGAGAGGAGATATATCGGTATACTGCGTTGGAAAGTTTTGCTCCGGCAGCGACCTTGGGCATCTGTGGTATGATCGAAAAAGGATTTCCGTAGGGGACTACCACCTGAACTTTTCCTTTTTCCTTATTTGCTTCCGGTGAGGGGACGGGATTAAATGTTCCAAATCCCAAATTGATTTCTTCGTAGCAGGAGAGGTACGCTCCCAGCGGAGGTTGTGGAAAATCCTGTTTTTTTCCATCAAAGGCGACCTCGCCAGCTAAAGTTTTATGAAGAAGATATCTTTCGTCTCTGGCTTTCCATCCCTTCAACAGACGTAACCCCGCCTTAGCGGCACCCCATAAGCCGCGCTCTTTCGAAAGCAGATCAAAAAAGTCTTCCTCCCTTTTTCCGGTAATCTCTTTGTATCTTGATTGATATTCTTCCGGAGCGCATCTTTGCAATGCCACTTCCAGCTCCCAATAATGCTTAGCGCTGTGGCCGTAATACATCCAAAGTAATCTGGGGATCAATCCAAATCCGATGTTAAATCCTTTTTTTCCATTGATATCTAATGAAGGTAAAGAAGCAGTATGCATCTCTAAAGTATCGGTTCCCGCTGCAGCGACGATATGTCTTGCTAATTGCAGCGATGAATCTTTTTTATCTAAGCCGATCGCACGTTGGACATTATTCATGGTCCCTTCGGGAAAGAATGCATACAGTGGGCAATAGTCCCAGATGTTTTCCAGCAAGGTCCGGGTACGCATCACCGTGCCATCTCCGCCGACAATACCGACCAGGGTTATCTCTCTGTCCTTGTATTCATTGATCACTTTCTCAAGCCGGGAGAGATTTTCTGTGACCACAAAACTTACCTGTAATCTTCCCTCTCCTGGCGGAAAGGAATCCTGCAATATCTTAATCTTTTTAGGAGTGACATTCCTGCCGTTGGGGTTGGCTAATAAGAGAAGATGTTGCCTCATAGAAGAAAAAAGGGCATTTCTAATAAAAAGATTGTGTAGTTTTAATGAGAGATCAAACTACTTCAACCGGTTTGTCATCTATTTCCTTCACCGATCTGTAAAAGAAATATGCTAAAACCCCTAAAGTAATGATCGGAGAAAGCCATACGGGGATATGCGCGCCAAAACTCTCTGCCAGCATGATCCCGCCTAAGAACAGCACTGAATACATCGCTCCGTTCTTCAGATACTTGTACTTTTTGATGCGCTCAATGTTGCTGGTAGTCAATTTCCGCACTACCAATGCTCCTAGGCCATTTCCTAGAAGTATCAAGGGAATCGACAAGGTAAAGGCAAATGCTCCCAACACTGCATCTACAGAAAAAGTCGCATCGATCACTTCTAGATATAATATTTTACTCATGTCGCTGAGGCCTTCTTTCTTATGCAGCATCTCGTGTTCGACTTTCTCTGCATTTTCCTTAAAGCCATGCGTGATGAAGAAGGCGGTCGATCCCAGCACTGCCGAAAAAGCCATGAATGGATTCTTTTGTAAAGTAAACCATACGATTGAGGAAAGGATCACCGATGCGACCGCAAAGAACCAGATGGCATGCTTATGAAAGAATTTTTCGAAGTGTAACCCGTACACTTTTGGTTCCATAAACAGCCAGTGGAAAAATAATAATACTAAGAACGTTCCTCCTCCCGCTAACAATAAAGGCGCAGAAGCCTCGATTGCTTCAATCACCGCAGGATCTGAACTGAAAGTTGCTGTCAACGAACCGATAAAACCTAAGGAAGGATTAGTAAACCAGATGATCATCCATGGCAATAACCCCCGCACCACAAAAACAGCGATAAGTATTCCCCAGATCAAGAACCAGCGTCTTGCTTTCTGAGACATGGTCCTAAGGACTTCTGCATTGATGACGGCGTTGTCTATGCCGCTGACAGTTTCAAATAAGCATAGTCCGACCACGATCAGGATCATGGAAAGGATGTCGAAAGCCATCTCGCTTATATGAAAGAAGAGGTATTTAAAGATTGTTAAGTAGTTCTAGAAGTATAGGAAGAGAAAAATAAAAAATGAAGAAAAGAAATCAAGAATTTTAAGAGAAAATCTTCACTTCAGATATTAGTGTAGGCCGCTCAGAAGCTTGGAGTTAGTTTCTTGGCTAACTCTTCATGACGAACGACTATCAACAAATATTCTAAGGGGTGGATTTTTTCTTTTGGATAAATCACTTCTTTATTTTTATCGTCTTTTCTCTCAACCCAATAACCGCTGCCATTGCCATTTATACGGCCGTATAATCCTATCTCTTCCCTGATTGGTTGTCCACTTTGGGTTTCGCTCATACGATATATCCGATGGCAGCCTTCTAAGGAGGTGACTTGTCCCTTTATCTGTTTACTGACTGCTAATTTCCAGAGTTCTTTTTTTTCTCTAAACTCGTAGTTCTCATCATAGCCATCAATACTATATCTCTTTTCTTCTTCAAGAGGATCACTTTTTAATCTAAGTACAAGACTTTTTTCTGTCATTTTTATTTTTTCTCCATACTATTTATCTTTGATATCTATCCCTCGCGTCGAGTGGTTTTTGCAAAAACATATACTCATTAATAAAACTTACTCACTTTTATGGCTAAGGATGCTGGAAAAGATGCCGAAACCATGGTTGCTTGCGTAGAGGGAGAAGTATTTAAGGATAATTATGCCTGTACTTACAAAATATTTTTAAACTATCTTCATTAAGTTGAAGTGAGGTCTTCAATATGAATACATTCCATAAATATGCGTCCGTAACTGCTTTGCTAGCCATTGGTTGCAGTTCTTCAACCCAGCAAGCAAAGGTAAATGATCCAGTACCAGTTGAACCAGACTGCAGTTCTCTGGACTTAACTCAAAAAGTAGATTTTTTTACCTCTTTCACTCATGGAGAAGATAGATTCTGTTATCTTATCTCTTCTCGTGGTGAACATTACTTTGATGCCATCGGCAATTGTGATGAGCAAGAAAGACCCTTGCCAAAATCTGCGACCGTAACCCGTGAATTTGCCGGTCCTAAAGTAGGTTACATGGAATTAAAATTGATTTTAGCTGTTTCTGGATATTCTATTGATTATATTCAGTTTTATAGAGAACCGTCTGGTGAAATAGGCACCAACATCGCCCAAAATTCCCCGATGTTCTCTTATCCTGATGATATAGGGCAGCTTCTTCAAAACGGAATAATAGAGGGGCTTTTTCAAAGCGGAGTAAGTATCCTTGATGAGACTAAGAATTATCCTCCTGTTTGTAAAGAATTAGTAAGGTATAAGTCTACGCGATAGTAATTCATCCCTAAACTAATCTATCTCTAAACCAACTGGACAATGATCCGATCCCATCACACTAGGGAGAATAAACGCTCTTTTCATCTTCTCACCTAATTTTCCTGAGACCAAGAAATAATCTATCCTCCAGCCTACATTCCGTGCTCTGGCGTTGAACATCTGGCTCCAGAAAGTATAATGCCCTTTCTCCTTTACAAATTTCCTAAATGAATCGACGTATCCAGCATCGATGAGGTGCTGTATGCCATCGATCTCCACTTGAGTATACCCTGCCGTCTTATTATAATTTGGTTTTGGATTGGCTAAGTCTATCTCGGTGTGCGCCACATTAAGGTCGCCGCAGATGATGACCGGCTTTTTCTTTTCCAGCTGCTTCAGGTAATTCAGGAATAGTTTATCCCATTCTTCCCTATACTTCAGGCGTACTAACTCCCTGCCAGAATTGGGAGTATATACATTGACCAGATAGTACTCGGTGAACTCCAGGGTGATGATCCTTCCTTCCTCTTTATGATTTTCTTTTTGGCCGAAGTTGTAATGTACTGAAACAGGTTTTATTTTGCTGAAGATAGCAGTCCCTGCATATCCTGGCCGTTCTGCAGAATTCCAGAAGTGATGCTCGTATTCAGATAGTTTTTGATCCACTTGATCAGGATGCGCTTTGATCTCTTGGATACATAAAACATCTGGATCTTCCGCTTTCACAAATTCAAGGAATCCTTTCTTCCATATCGCGCGGATGCCGTTCACGTTCCAGGAGATAAGTTTTACCATTGTTCTTCATCAGGATCTTTTAGTGTTTCTAGATCTTCAGACCCATTTTCTAATCCCTCTTCTAATTCAGGGCAAGTGTAACATCTACCTTTAGGAGTCAGATAAGAGCGACAGCAAGAGATGTTAAATCTCTTTTCCTTTAACTCATCCTCTTCCATGCTTTTTTCCATAACTGTTGATTTCTGCTACGATCTCTTCCCAGGAGCGCACTCTTTTAATATTTTCTGGAAGTTTTTCTGAAGTTTGGTTCCAGGGGTAACTAAAATCTGCCAGCAGGACATAGATTCCCTGGGCAGCGCAATCCAGGGCATGTTGTAAACTGTCATCAATCATGATCTGGATGTTCTGTTTCTTTCCAACCTCTGACTTTAACTGTTTCTCTCCTTTGCCGTGCCATTGATTAGTCAAGTTTATAGAATGGAAATCATCTGGAAAATGCTTTAACAACCACTGCTCGGTCTCTTTTTGGATGATGTGCGGCCGTGCAGTGATGATGCAGAGCCGATGTTTTTGTGCCAATAGATTGATCGATTTTAAAGCTCCTTTTACCGGCTTGATATTCTGAAAATATTCGCTCTTGAAAAAATCAAGCAAGTTTTGTTGATTCTCCTCTTCTGTACCTCCAAGGACTTCACGGAAAGAATATGAGAACATCTCTTCTTTCTGCGTTTTCGTATTATACTTTTGGTTATAGTATCTTAAGTATGCTTCCAGCAATTCTGCCAACACTTCATCAATATCGACGCCTATGATCATGACTTTCAAACACCAGCTTGAGTATATACAATTTTGAGTACTAAATAGTTTCTCCGGTAAAAAATTCCTCTATCTTTACCGCTAGATAAAGACCAGCTTCCCGTATTGATTCTTTGGTGGAACCGGCGATATGAGGAGTTAAGATGAGATTGTGGTTTTCCTGGGCGTAACGGATCAAAGGATTATCTGCGAATAATGGTTCGGTCACAAAAACATCTAACGCCGCGCCGGCTATCTTTTTTTCATCCAGGGCTTGCAGCAAGTCCGATTCTGAGACGATTTCTCCTCTTGAACAGTTGATCAGCACTGAAGTAGGTTTCATCAATGCTAATCTCTGCTTATTGACTAGATTTCTGGTTTCGTCGGTAAGCAAAACATGCAGGGTAATGACATCCGCTTCAGCAAAAATAGTGTCCATAGAAGTGATCCTGGTAGCCTGGCAATCAGTAAAGACACTTTCCGGCAAATAGGGGTCGTAGGCCAGGATACGCATCCCTAGATGCAAAGCTACCTTGGCGATGTCTCTTCCGATGCGGCCAAAACCGACAATACCTAATTTTTTTCCAGATAATTCTGTGCCGATAAATGCCGATCTTTGCCATTTCCCATCCATGATCGAAGCATGTGCAGTAGGAATTTTCCTGACTAAGCTTAATAATAAGGCCAAGGTGTGTTCTGTCGTAGCGATAGTATTTGCTCCTTGCAGGGAAATCACTTCTATGCCTTTTTTCTTGGCATATTCTACATCGATATGGTTAACTCCGGTCGTGCCGGTAGCGATAACTTTCAAATTTCTGGCGGCATCAATGAGCTCTTTATCAATAAAAGTATCCACTCTTATCGCCAACACTGTAAAATCAGCCACCTGTCGAAGAAGTTCTTCCCGGCTCATCTCTCTGACCGTGACCTCTCCTAACTGCCGGAATAGGGTGACCGCTGCTTCATCAAAATATGCTGGAGCAGTGATTAGTATTTTTTTGGTCATGGTTAAAAAAGCGCCAACGCCCGGATTTGAACCGGGAAATCCTTGCGGAAACAAGCTATACGGTACTTCCTTGGAAGTGATTCCAGGCTTACGCTTTCCTTTACAGAAATTTGCGCAGTACCGGGTTGTGCCACGTTGGCATAGATAATTTTATCCTGAGTATGTTATTTAAATATTTCGTCTGAAACCGGTTCTCTACTGCTCCCTCACAATACTTAAATACTTCTTCCTCTTCTTAATAGACTATGATCACCCAAGACTTTGTCAAAGAGCTGGAGATGGCTTTATATCGTTCTTTTGGGCGTGCGAACACCAAAATAAAGTCCCGCAGCGAACACCATCCTAACTTTGTCGGCGATACCACTTACAAAGAAGAAGTGGTAAAGGTTTTCACCAGCGTGTTGCAGGAACGTAAGACTATCCTAGAAAGTGAGATCCTGAAAGGCGGGCACCACAATACCGCAGAGATGTTCAGCAAGGTCACTTCCATGGTGGAAAACAAAGTCCGCACCACCATGACCAGATCATCCTTGTCTAACAAAGGTTTTGACCAGGCTTCGTTTGAAAAGATGGTTCGCGATCTGAAAGTGGAAGTTAGGGATATCTTCTATAAGGGTTATTTGGGCGGGTAATTCTGTA
>JAUSJN010000041.1 GCA_030647325.1 Nanobdellota archaeon
TCCTCTTTCCATCCCAAAATCTGCGGGATCCAAACCTGCGCATAAGACAGAATTCTTCTTCTCAACTGCTGCTAACCATTTTTCTCTAAACAATGACATCTTTTCACCTTCCAGTTATTGTAAATAAAGCCCTTAGAGGGATGTGAACGCCAGTTACACTAGGCGAATCGTTCTCAAGTGAGGCCTCTCTACGTTCGACCTCACGATGAAAATAAAGCCCTTAGAGGGATTTGAACCCTCAACCTACTGCTTTTTTGACATTTTGTATACGAAGCAGTCGCTCTACCGTTGAGCCATAAGGGCAATGATTGTAATCGTTGAGGTGACTAAGCGCAGCGCAGGTCACCCCGCCTTGGAAATGGCGTGACATTTCCCGTTTAGCCATAAGGGCATAAATTTTCTGTTAACTAAACTATTTTTAAATGTGCTGCTGAACGAAGTGAAGCGCACCCGCCTTGGAAATGGCGTGACATTTCCCGTTCAGCCATAAGGGCATGATTGAAATGTGCGATATTAAAGATTTTTTAACAACTCTTCCTTAGTTGGAAATTTCTTCTGGCACTCAAAACAGACCGGATACTGTTTGCTTGAAGCTGGTTTTCTTACTACTGTTCCCTTGAGTTTTTCTAAAAACAACTCCGCTATCTTGTTTCCGCAGATGCTGCATTTGGTCATAAGGTCTCTGGAGTAGAGGTGTTTTTAAAATTTATCGGAAAATAAAACAAAAAGAATATAAAACCAGCTTTCAATAAAAAGCCTATGAGTAGCAAAAAGCGAATAGCAATAATTCACCGGGACAAATGCCACCCTAATGAGTGTGGCAACTATCTTTGCGCTAAATTGTGCCCTGTCAATCGAGCAGGGGCTGACTGCATTTATCCTGGCGAGCCGGACAAGAAGGCGCGGATAGATGAAATGCTCTGCACCGGGTGCGGAATCTGCCCTAACAGGTGTCCGTTCGGAGCGATCGAAATCATCAATCTTCCTACTACCTTAGACAAACCTCCTTTACATCGCTATGGCGAAAATCTGTTTGAATTGTACTCACTACCCTCACCCATGTTTGGGAAAGTTACCGGGATTCTTGGTAAAAATGGTATCGGGAAATCTACAGCCTTGAAGATCATGTCGGGCATGATCAAACCAAATCTGGGAGATTGGAAAAATCCTCAGCCTGATTTCAAACAAGTCATCAGTTACTTCAAAGGTTCAGAAACTCAGAAATTCTTAGAGAAACTGGGAAAAGGAGAGATCTCACTGTCCTATAAACCACAGCAAGTGGATTTGATCCCCAAGCAGTTTTCCGGGACAGTGCGGCAGCTGCTCACTAAGATTGATACTCATTCCATGCTCAGCAAAGTGACGCTGGAATTGGATCTGGTCAAAGTTCTTGACAATGAGATAAGCACTGTTTCTGGGGGAGAATTGCAGCGGGTGGCCATCGCAGCAGCAGTTCTGAAGAAAGCAAACCTATACCTTTTCGATGAGCCAACGTCATATTTGGATATCAAGCAGAGGATAAAAGTCTCAAGATTTATCGAATCTCTTGCTGCGCCCGATACTTCCATCATGGTCATCGAACACGATCTGATCATTTTTGATTACATGACTGACTTAGTAAACATAATGTATGGTGTTGAAAACGGATTTGGTATTGTCTCCGGCGTCAAGAATGCGCGGGAAGGAGTGAATGCCTTCTTAGACGGATATTTGAAGGAAGAGAATGTCCGCTTCCGCGACCACGCCATCAAATACGAAAAAGCGCAAGATGTCAAGACCAGCTCAAGGACTCCGCTTACTTCCTGGAACAAGCTCTCGAAAAAACAAGGTAATTTCACTCTTACCGCAAAAGAAGGAACTCTCTATAAAGGAGAGATAATCGGTATCCTGGGCGAGAATGGGATCGGCAAGACCTCATTCATCAAGATGCTGGCCGGATTGATCAAACCTGATTCCGGTGAATTAGGGGAAAACATAAAAGTATCCTACAAGCCGCAGTATCTGGAAACTGATTCAGAGATGACCGTCGGCGAATTACTGCATGAAGCTACCGCTAAATATCAGCACCAGCTTATCGGACCGTTGGATGTAGAAAAATTATTCACCCAAAAATTGTCTGAACTTTCCGGCGGACAGCTGCAGCGGGTAGCGATCGCCCACTGTCTATCACAGAATGCCCAGCTGTTCCTGCTGGACGAGCCTTCAGCGTATCTTGATATTGAACAGAGATTGTTGATCTCGAAGATCATCAAGAACATCGCCTGGGAAAGAGATGTGACTATCTTAGTGGTCGACCACGATTTGATGTTCCTTGATTATATCTCTAACAAGTTGATCGTGTTTTCCGGTACGCCGGCAAGAGAAGGGCATCTGGAAGGCCCCCTAAAGATGGAAGAAGGGATGAATCTATTCTTGAAAAGCTTGAATATTACTATGAGACGGGATATCACTTCGCATCGGCCGAGGATCAACAAACCTGATTCGGTAAAAGATAGAGAACAGAAAGCCGAGAATAGGCTGTATTATAGTTAAGATTTAATACCGTAAACAAAAAAGGTGACCCAATATGGCTATGAGTAAAAGAGATCTGGAAAAAAGACAGAAAGATCATAAAAAAGAGCTTGCCGACCTGGAAGCAAAATGCAAAGGCGGCAGCGGAACCAAAGATGATTATATCTTATTGGCGAAGATGCGGAAGAAATTAGGTTAGGTCATTTTTTGAATAATTTTTTCCAATCTTCGGTATGGTTTTTCACAAACATAACTACAGCAACAACAACCATCACCGCACTAAACCATTGGCCTAAGCTAAAACCAAGATGCAACGCATCTTCTCGGAAGAAATCGACCATAATTCTTCCTAATCCTTCCCAGAAGACAAAGTTCCAGAAAATGAAGCCTGGCCTGAATTCTTTCCAAAAGGTTAAACTGAAAAGCCAGCCAAACACCAGCATGCGCTGGAAAAATGAATAGATCATGTTGGGATGCCGGCATTGCGGCCCATAATCAGGAAACACCACGCACCAGCTTCCATCCCAGACTCTGCCT
>JAUSJN010000042.1 GCA_030647325.1 Nanobdellota archaeon
ATGGGAAAATTTTCCGACTTAGGCTTGAAAAAGGAAATAGTGGACATCCTTTCTAAGTTAAACTTCAAAGAAGCATTAGAAGTCCAGGACAAAATAATCCCGTTAGCCTTGCAGGGCAAGAATATTGTTTTTACTTCAAGGACCGGCAGTGGGAAAACCTTGGCCTATCTTCTCGGATTTATCGGCAGGATCAATAAAAAATTAGGCATCCAGATGATAGTTTTAGTTCCCACCAGAGAATTATGCATCCAGGTCGGGAAAGAGATGACCAGAGTTTGCGAGCCTTTGGGAATCAAAGTGGGTATGCTCTACGGCGGCCGGGAAATAGCCGGAGATTCTATCACCATCAACAAAAGGAACCATATCATGGTAGGGACTCCCGGAAGGCTGATCCAGCATATCAATGCTAAAAGGATCAAAGTCGGCGATGTTAAATATCTAGTCTATGATGAAAGTGACCAGATGTTCGACCACGGATTTTTTGATGAGTGTGTCTACGTCAAAAAAAGAGTAAGCAGTGATGCCCAGATCATCTTCTCTTCCGCCACCATCAATGAGAAAGTCAGGCAATTCATTGAGACGGAATTGGATGATTATGAACTATTGGAAATAGGTGAATTAGTCCCTAAAAATATCATCCAGGAAAAGATTTTCTGCACTATCCCCGAAAAGAAAGAGATCCTGCTCCGGTTCCTGCAACAGCATAAATTCAAAAGGATCATGATCTTTTGCAATAGGAAAGATAAGACTGCGGAAATCACCCGCTTTTTATCCGAGCATAGCTATCGTGCCCGGGAATTGAACAGCAATCTTACCCAGGATGAGCGTTTCAACACCTTGAATCTCTTCAAAGATGGGAAAATCCATATTTTAGTCACCAGCGATGTCGCAGCCAGAGGGATCCACATCGAAAAAGTTGATGCGGTGGTGAATTACGACGTTCCCACTAAACCTGAATTTTACATCCACCGGATCGGCCGTACCGGCAGACGGGATAAAGACGGATATTGCTTGACTATGATCTGCCCGGAAGACGAAGATCGCTTCAGGAACATTGAGTATAATTATGGGTTAGAAGTCAAACAGAAAGTTGATTGATCCATCTAATTTCTCCAAAACAACTATTCTAGGGGTACATTTTATAAAGAAAAACCGCTTTAGGTAAGTTAAGTAGAGCATTTAGAATAACGACTCTTCTTCGACTGTTTTAGAGATAAAATATGGCAAAAGAAACCATGACTTATAAGCTTGTAAAATACTGTCCTTTTTGTAAAAAAAGGTTCTTGGTAGATCGGACTAAAATGAGGACCACCTACTGTGAACAATGTCAAAAGAAGTTCTTGAATAAGCCGATAGAGAAATAGGAAATACCCACTCCCGCACCACTGGACAAAAGCCAGAGGGCTTAATTCTTGAAAATTCTTTAATTTTAGAGATTTTGGGCTTCACATTTCATGCACTGGACAACCTCGGCTCACCTTTTTAAATTAAAGTTATTCTAACCCTAGATGCTCAAAAATTTCACTCCTAGACTGTATCAGCAGACCATTCTCGGTACTGCCGCCAGGCACAATACCTTAGTAGTCCTTCCCACTGGTTTAGGAAAGACGGCCATCGCTTTTCTATTGACCGCCCAGCGTCTCAATAATTACCCTAATTCGAAGATTCTCATGCTTGCCCCGACAAAACCATTATGCGAGCAGCATGTAGGAAGTTTCCGTGAACACTTAGAAATCTCTCCAGAAAAAGTGGTCCTCTTCACCGGCAGTGTCAGTCCGGAAAAACGCGCCCTTTTATGGAAAGAAGCGCAGATCATCATCTCCACTCCGCAGGGCTTGGAAAACGATATCATCAACAACCGCATCAATCTCAAAGAAGTTTCTCTGTTAATTTTTGATGAAGCCCATCATGCTACGGGTGAATATGCCTATGTCTGGATCGCCAATCAATATGACAAGACTTCTTCTTCAGCCAGAATTCTGGCTCTTACTGCTTCCCCAGGTAGTGATATGGAAACAGTCAAAGAAGTGACTACCAATCTCAAGATAGAAAAAGTTGAAGTAAGGACAGAAAAGGATGCCGATGTCAAGCCGTATGTACAGAAAACGCACAAGAACTGGGTGGAAGTAGAATTTCCTGCGGAGCTTAAAAAAATCCAACTATTACTCAAAGACTGCCGCAAGACAAAACTCATCGAGGCGCAAAATCTAGGATATTGCAGTGATCTGGAGATGTCCAAAGGAGCATTACTGGCTTTGCAATTAGAGTTACAGAAAAAGATATCTTCTGGTTTTCGAGATTTTGAACTTATGCGCTCAATCTCATTGATAGCAGAAGCCATGAAAGTTGATCATGCTTTGGAATTACTTGAAACCCAGGGGATCAAGCCTTTACACACCTATTTCAAGAGGATGCAGCAGGATGCGCTCACTTCTAAGGTTAAAGCGGTACAGAATCTGATGCAAGACGAACTTTTCAAATCCTCATTATATTTCACTGAAGAATTAGTAAAACAAAACATAGGCCATCCTAAGCTGATCAAGCTCCGGGAGATTCTCCAAGAGACTATTGGAAAAGACGCCAACGCCAAGGCGATCATTTTTACTCAATTTCGTGATTCAGCGGAAGAGATAGTCAAGAATGTCAACGAATTAAACATAAAAAATCATATTTTCGTCGGCCAAGCCAAAAAAAATGGCTTAGGCTTCTCTCAGAAACAGCAGAAAGAGATTCTGGATAAATTCAGTAGGGGAGAATTCAATATTCTGGTCGCCACTTCAGTGGCAGAAGAAGGATTAGATATCCCTAAAGTAGACAAAGTCATCTTCTATGAACCCATTCCGAGCGCTATACGGTCCATCCAGCGTCGAGGAAGAACCGGAAGACTGGAAGAGGGAGAAGTTACTATCCTGATGACCAAAGGCACCAGAGATGAGATCTACAAATGGAGCGCGCATCATAAGGAAAAGCGCATGTATCGTAATCTAGAGCAATTGAAAAAAGAATTTTCCCTGCATAAAGTTGAACAAATCCCTGCTGTGGGAAATAATGCCTCACTTAACAAATTCATCTCCCAAGAACAAGTTGTGGCTATTGTAGCTGATCATCGCGAAAAAAATAATCGCGTGGTCAAAGAACTGATCGACGCTGGAGTTTCAGTCAAGACCGCGCAATTGACCACTGCCGATTATGTCGTTTCCGGCAAGGTAGGGGTGGAATTGAAGAAAGTGCCTGACTTTGTCGCTTCCATCATCGATGGTCGGATTCTCGATCAAGTCCGTGATTTGAAAAATTCCTTCCAGAAGGCAGTGTTAGTTATTGAGGGAGAAGAAGATATCTATTCGGTCAGGAATGTCCATGCCAATGCCATCCGCGGGATGTTGTCTTCTATTGTCTTAGATTTTCAAGTTCCAGTATTATATACAAAAAACCCGCAGGATACTGCTGCCTTGTTAGCGGTGATGGCCAAACGAGAGCAGGGAAAAGATGTAGATTTTTCGTTACATTCTTTAAAGCCGAAATCTGTCAGGGAGCAGCAGGAATTCATTGTTGCAGCTTTGCCTAACATCGGAGTACAGACCGCCAGGATATTGCTAGAACACTTCGGCAGCATCAAGAAGGTCGTGAATGCGACCGAGAAACAATTGACAGGATTGAAAGGCATCGGCGATAAGACTGCCCAGCAATTGGTAAAGATGTTTGAAGAAGAGTATAGAAAGAAAGATTAAGATTTCCTGCAAGGTCCCCATTGATGTAGATTATGTTCTCCCTGACATTGCGGATAGCTTTTCGCATCTCCAATATATGAAAATATGAACTCATTTTATTTCCCCTTCCTGCCATTGCTTCAAGAATAACCGTGCAGCTGCATCTAGATCCAATTCCTTGCCTTTACGCACTTTCTTGAAGATGATGGCGATCTTTTCCAGGATTTCTTCTGGATCATCTTCTTCAATCTTAAAATGTTTCTTGATGCGTTCTTTTTCTTCCTCGATAATTCTCATGGCCACATATTCCGGATCCTTAATCTTGCCAGAAGAGATAGCGCTGGTCTTTCCAAATTTAGCGATATCCTTCTCTTCTTTTGGAAATACCCCGGGCGTATCGATCAGCATTATTTTGCTATCCACTCTCACTTTCTGCAACCCTTTGGTGAATCCGCTTTCTGAAGAAGTCCTGGCTGATCCTCTTCCGGATAGAGCATTGATCAGGGAAGATTTCCCTACGTTAGGATACCCTAAAACGCCTACCGTAACTCTTTCCCCGTGGGATAATTGCAAGATTTTCTTCTTGAGAATAGTTGTTCCTAATTTTTCCTTGCTGGAGATAAAGACGGAAGGCTGCAATTCTTTACTTTTTTCTTTCAATTCTTCTATATTCACCAGGTCACATTTATTCAGGACATATAATATCTGTTTGCCGTTAGAACGCACCTTGTACTCAATCTCCCTGTTTCTGGTCTCTTCGATGAATCTTGCGTCAAGCACTTCGATGATGATATCTGCTTCTCGGAGTACTTCATTGACATGTTTCCAGAATGTTGGCATATATCAATACCAGTATGCAAATTTATAAATATTCCTTACAAATAAACCAATTATGTCTTCTGAAGAACAGCAACAACTCCGCCAACAGCATCTCCAGATCATGGATGAATGCGTGCAGGACGCAAAGCACATCGCTATCAAACACGGCATCAATCAAGAAGATGTTGTTGCTGCCTTGGCTGCGGCGTTGTTTAGGGAAAGAGTAATAAAAGAATAAACGTTCACTTCTTCTTCAGATGCTTCTTCAGGAAGCTCTCAAATCTCTCTACTTCCTGTTTTGAATTAAAGAACAACAGATGCTTCTTTCCTTTTTTTGTCAACAGATATCCGCCTAGGAAAGTTTTATCCAGCTTGTGATGAGCGACTTCTTTCAAAGGAGCTTTTTCTGTCTTGCTGCTGCCACGCTTCTTACGCACCACTTCCAGATGCTTCTTGGTGAGCTTGTAATGCTCCTCTACCTGTCGCCAATGTTGAATTCCATATGAGGTCAGGAAATACAGTGCTAAAAATAAAGCGGTGAACAAGGTTCCTAATAACCAAGAACCTTTACCTTGCAAATAAGCGAATAAATATACCACTAACGCTAAAAAGGCTATCAACACTATTTCTACTCGTAAGACTAAGAAATCTTTTTTTGGAAATGTCCAGGATAAGGTTGTTGGTTTCATTTTGTTCTCATTTTTATTCGCTGGTAGGCGCTTTGGTCATGCTCACCATGGAAGCGATGAACATGGCAATAAAAACGATCATAAAGGCAAATTTGTAATCGGGTTCATGGATGAGGTAAGCGGTGATGAGAAAACCTATCATGGATAAGACCATGAAACTTCCCTTGAGCGGGACAGCATGCCATTTTTCTGGAACTTTCTTCATAGAACTGTTACGGCGTGCTTTCTTTTTAGCCATATCTTTTCAACCTCTTTATCAGAAAGAATATTTTGCGGTATTTAAAGTTTTGGGAAGGTCATTTGCTCTTAAAAATAAATTTATCCACTTCTTTCTTAGCCTTTTCCCTTCGTTTCTGATGTTCAGCCAGGAATTCATTGACTTTCTCGATCAATATCGCTTTCAACTCACCAGAAAGCAACTTTCCGGACTTATAATCATCATGGACTTTCTTCAGTTTCTTGTCATCAAATTCAAAATAGCGCAGCCATTGGTAGGCGATGTCAATATCTGGGTTACCGCCTTTCTTGCGGTGTTCCTCAACTGTAGCCTGCCCGCCGGAGAAGGCATACTTGTTGATTTTCTTCTTTACCGTAGCCGAATCATCGGTAGTCAAAATCGCTTTATCCGGATCGCTGCTGCTCATCTTCCCTTCCATGCCCACTAATGGGGGCATAAACACAGAGTGCAATACTGCTGGCTTATGATGTCCTAACTTCTCAACTACATCTCTACTGATCCTAAAATGTGGATCCTGATCAACTGCGAGGGGAATCAAGCAGGGTCTCTTTTCACCACGCAAAACATTTGGCAAAAAGACTGGTACAGTTTGCATGGACGTATAAAAGATACTGCCGATATTGTTTGAGTCTGTAAAGCCGAAGGCTGCCTTGATGGTAGACAAGGTAATCTTCTTTGCTACCTTAATGGCTTCCGGATACATGATTCCGGCATGTTTAGTATCGATCAAGAAGTGAGTCTTCTTCGGATCAAAACCTATAGCAATTACATCTAACATATTTTCATAAGTCCATTTCTGTACCTCTTCATAGCTTAAATCTTTAAACAAAAATTTTTCATCATCAGTGAACTGGAACCATACTTCTGCGCCAAATACATCCTGTAACCATTTGGTAAATCGCCAGATCCCTAAATGTCCTAGATGGATCGGCCCGGAAGGCCCGCAGCCGGTGTAGAGAAAAAACTTGTTTCCTTTTTCGTACTCATCCAAGCACCATTTCAAGTCGCGATGGGCAAAGAAAATCTCCCGTTTCAGATAGGGATGGAGCTCTCCGGCTAATTTTTCAATCCTTTTCAGATCAGCAGGAGTAAGCTTAGCGATGCCAAATTCCTGCACCAATCTATCATAATCGACCTTTCCTTCTACTTGGTAAGGATTGACTTTTGCCATAATTCTAAGGTTGCGTGGGAAGTTTATATACTTTTTCCAACCTTTCCAGAAATAAAGAAACTACTTTATTTGGGCACAAATGTGGTAGTTTCCACATTTTGTGTTTAGAAAAAGGTTGATCAAAAACCCGTCTAGCTTGTTGTGTTTCACTATTTAATCAATTTTTAGAAATTTTTAACTTTTTCTCTCATTCTCTTGTATACCACATTCATGACTCCTTTCAGATTTTCAATATCTTCGGTGTTATAATCCACTAACAATTGCAGATATTCCCGATCACCGGAAGCGTGAAACGCTTTCCACAATTCTACCGGATTTCCATACAGATGTGAAGGTCTCTTCAGGTTCAGCACTTTCTCTACTTCTTTTAACCCGCCCCTCAGATCCAGTTTAACGCATAATGGCTTCAGATCGATATGCGGCATTTTCACTTCCAGCTGCAGCTGCTTCCGTAACTTCGGCAGATCAAACGCTCCACCGTTAAAGGTAATCAATAGTTTATACTTTGATAATTCTTTTTGTAGCAAATCCCTCTCTAGATTGAAACCTTTCACAAAGGTATTAGTGTTATAATAATTAGAGATTCCCACCACTACTACGTTCCCATATGAATCAGTCTCAATATCCAGAAAACAGCAATCTTCCTTAAAATAAGAATACAATCTCCACATCTCTTTAGCCGGAAGCTTGCCTACAAAATATGCTGCATTGTCTTCCGCTAACGCTTGCTGCGCTTCCCGGATCCTGCGATTATAAAATTCCTTTTTGGCTGCTGCAATTCCCATGACTTTCTCTCGTACAAGAAATTTCCGCCAATCGGTGATGCCCTGCTTCCAGAAAGAATTTTCTCTAGCCGCACCGCATTTCTCTAAAAATACGAAAGATTGCTGAATCATTGATAAAATTATAAGTCAACAGTAATAATTTTTTTCTCTAAATTAATCTTACTGATTTTCTTTTCTTTCTTTAATTCCTTGGCGATCTCCGCCCAGCTCTTGCTTTTCTTTAACTCTTCTACGATCTCTTTTAATTTTTGCAGGGCAGTATACCTCTCATAGATCAATTCTCCTTTCTGAGAACCGATGACTATTTTCTCTTCCTGATTTTTGATCGCTTCTTCCTGTTCTGCAATAGTCCGCTGCAAAGTTTTTATTTTGTTTTGATATGGAGAAGGTTTTTCTGACAACTTTAGGCTATCGATAGCTTCATTATAAGTTTCAGTCTCTTTCAATAATTTTTTCTCAAGCAGCGGGAAGGGCGCAACCTCTTCTTCATAGATATATCCTTTTGGTGTAGCTATAGCCATCTGGAAATTCTTCATCGTCTTTACCAATAGCTCTGCTTCTTTCGGCGTGACTTCAACAGGAAGTTTGTGCAGATCTATACCAGCTTGTCTGCAAGCCTCTTCCGCATATAGGCCTCCTAGACCAACTTCCGTGGCTAAGGAGGTAGCTAAATTCCTTTTCTCGCTTTTCTTCAGGATTTCCTGTAGTTTCTTGACACTTAATTCCTTCCAATTTATCTCTAGCGGCGGGAAAACATATTTCTCCTTGGGCTTGATGGTTCGATCTTTCCACTCTTGGTTTTCTAGGGCAGTGATAATCACATTCTTCGCATCAGTCAGGATAATATTTCCCTTGGAAAACAATTCTATGATAAGGAAATATCTTTCCATTTTTTCCAGTTCAAAAATGACTACCCTCTCCGATCCTTGCTGATACAGGTTTTTGATTATCGCATTATCAATATATTTGCGCAGCTGCATGCAGAATCCAGATGGTTTTAATGCGCTTTCTTTCTGCTGAGTAAGGCAGAGCCATTTTCCGGAGATGATCTTCAGCAGTTGCTTACCTCGGCCCGGAGCGTGTAATTGCAATAGCAGCACCTTGCTTTCCGGATGATAGATCTGGGACACTTTTCCATTTACCAGGAATTGCAATTCATTTACTAAAGCAGCCAGTTCTAAGGAAGAGATGGATTTTTTAGCCATGAAGAATAAATAATCTCTTACATTAAAAATCTTGCTTTAATCTA
The DNA here is from genome assembly GCA_030647325.1 of Nanobdellota archaeon. Lineage (GTDB taxonomy): Archaea > Nanobdellota > Nanobdellia > Woesearchaeales > GW2011-AR9 > JACPIL01. The sequence continues at coordinate 8,659 of JAUSJN010000042.1, forward strand.
CTTACATTAAATAGACAGAAAGCCTCGTCTTTTAAGACGAGGTAGCTTTCTAGCCTATTTATGTCACAATAGGCGGGGTTAAGAAATCTTCTCTTTTCAAGCCACGGACTTTAGTCCACAAAATGTGAAAACTATCACATTTGTGCATAGATAAAGTCGTTGCTTTATCTAATGCGTGGTGAGACGATTTCCCGCCTATTCATGACTTTAATCTCGGCTGGCGTAATTCTTCTGGTCTTTGTGAGTAGATATGTAGATCTTTCACTATACCGGTTCCGCAAGAGATGCCTGCTCTTACCCATCGCCAGATATTACCATCCCCGGTGGCGCATTCGTGCGGAATATACTCCGTCGGGCCGCCCATGGATACAATATTATTCAAGAAAGTGTGTAAATCACCTTGTGTAGTCAGAAATCTCGCGGGGTGCATCTCTCCACTGGCAGTGACCACATACGGAAAATGAGGATTAGCCTCTATGAGGCCCTGGTCCGGCAAGGAGGCAGCACTACTTGAATCTGGAAGCAAAATGCCTTTTTCTAGGTTATTATCTTGTAGATATTTCACAAATTGTTGAAACATTCCCTTCCTGCTCTTTGCTGCAGTAGGTTTATGGTATTCAAACTCCAGATTAGAGATCCTGGGCTGGGAAACAGCATCGCTGCAGCCACGGGAATATCCGATTCTGGCATCTCCTGGCAGTATTTCTGCTCCTGTTAGCCTGCTTAAATGATAGGCCCCATTTCTGTCCGCCAGATATCCGCGTAGTACTCCCTTATCCACCAGTAATCTTCTTTTCGCGGGAACTCCTTCATGGTCAAATTTCATGCTTCCCCATTTTCCTTCTAAACCAGGATTAGAATAGACGCTCAAATTAGGATTAGTGCACATTTTTCCAAAGTTTTCCCAATCTAAACTGGTAGAATTATAATCTAATATTTCATCGGTAGCTAAGAAATGCACAAAACATTCATGCAGCTGGGTGGCCATCGCCTCCTGATACAGCAACACTGGATAAAGGCCATTGCTCACTTGCACTGTATCTTTCTTTCGTTTATCAACTTCTTGTACCATCCATTTCGCTAACCGCAACATTCTTTTTTCAATAGTTCCTGTATCCTCATCACTAAAGTATAGATACTGAGAAAACTTCATAGGCGCATCTTTTTTGCTGCCTCCTCTGGTTTCCAATTCGAACATCACGGCATAGCCAAAAAAACCGTCTCGGACGATTGTTCCTTCTGAAGTAGCCAGGCGGCGTATCTCATCATGGACTTGTATGGAGACTTTCCCGTCATTGCCGTTCTGGCTTAAGATCTTGGAACAAGTTTTGACTAGATTGGATAATCTTTGGGTGGGGATTAATTTTTTTGTGAAAGGAGTGATATCTTCCAGATGCCTAACTGGCTGAATGCTACATAAGTTAGGTACGATGATTGAATCGTCCCAATGAGAATCGCTTACAAATCCACCATAACGCTTGGAAGCATCCCGAAGAATGCCTTTTCCTGAAGGGCCGTCGATCATGAGGTTGATCCTTTCAGCAAGAGAATCAAAACTTCCCTTGAGGGGGATAGACTGCAAATCGTAGCCGATCCCTTGACCTTTCTCATTGCCAAAGCGCACTTCTCCATAGAGGACATTATATTTGATGCGGGGGTTCATCAACGTGTCATCGATTATTGCTCCCCCTCGCGCCTCCACCTCTGCAGTAGTATACTGGATATTAGTAAAAGCGATATAATGCAGGGCTGGGTCGTCCGTATAAGAATTAAATCTGCTTGGGATAATTTTTCTTCCCAGATGCCGTTGGATCCCTTTCATTAAGGTATCTAAAGTAGAATCATTTGTTTTTACGTTTTGATTCATTTTTACAATTTTGCTAACCAGAATAGTATTTAATCTTTATGTGCTTACAGTAAATAGAAATAAGCGCCCGGAGGGGAAAGTCGAAGCTACGCTTCTCGTTCAGTTCTTGTGAGAACTACTCGAACCCTCGATTTGTTCCTCTGCAAGAAAAAGATAGAAAGCGCCCGGAGGGACTCGAACCCTCGATTTGTTCCTCTGCAGGGAACCGCTTTAGCCGCTTAGCCACGGACGCACATACATAAAGCCAGAATAAAGATTATTTATATAAGTTTTGGGCGTAAAGGCTATCTATCTCTACCTATTACTCAACCACTTGACATAGGAATACAATATCACGGAAAGATTGATCATGCGCATATTAGCATTATAAGCTGTATCAGCCGCTTTCTTAATCTTCAGGATATTCTGCTCAATCGTCTCTACCCGCTGTAATTCCTCTGATGGGACTCGTCTTTTGATGGTATTAAAATCCACTTTGTTGTATTCCTCTTCTAAAGAGACATGGAAAAAGAACCCTTTCTGCATACTTTCCACTAAGCCATTGACCTGTGCTACTGGCCCTTCATGCATCATGTCTTGAGCATGGAAGACAAAACCCTGATTTCGTAACAAGAACTGGAACAAGCCTTTGATCTCATCATTTACCCGAAGCTTTTCTTCCTGAGTGCGCAGCTTGGGAATTTGATTCAGTAATGCGGTAAGCGCAGAGGAAGAAGTTGCCTGCCAGACCTGCACCTGCTGCAAGTATGCTAGATTGCTCTCCAACGCAGCCGGAATTGGTTGCAAGGCTTGTAGGGCTCGTTGCAGGCTTACCGCTTCATATAAACTTGATTCTAATTGTGCTAAAGATTTAATCATCTCGATAGTAGGTTCTACTAATGCAGTAGTTTCCTCGATGAGCTGTAATTCGCTGGAAGAGACAAAAAATTCACAGAAAGCTTCTTCCATCACTTCTTCTTTCAAGGGAAGTTTTACTTTCTCGCGAAGATCACGAACCATATATACGCTTTCTAAATCCGCCATCTTGGGCGAAAGATGAGTTATTTGATGGATGTATAACATGATTTCACCTTTTCATACTCAAAGAAAAATATTCTCTTTTTGCTGCCTGGGGCGGCGGGGGAGCACTTGGCGTTCTTTGTACTTTCTGTAATCGATCTATCTTACCACAATAAGGGCAATGAAGATTGTACATTAACCCTGCTCGGGAATTATCGGCCTTGAAATTGTAATTGCAGCGGGTACAGTTGTATTTGATGATGCTTGCCGGCGCCAGATTCTTGGCCTTCAGATCAGTAGTGGCTATCTGTCCTGCCCTGGCTTTCTTGAGCTCCTCACAGCAATTCACACAGACTAAGAAATTTTTATTATCGCTTTTAGGATATAATCGTACCTGATCAAGAAGAACTACCCCTTTACAGCGTTCGCAGGTTCTGGTCTTACGAATGTCCATCATCTCACCCTTATCATCGATAAACAGGATATATTTAAAGATATCTACGGTTGAGAATAAGATTGGTATTCGCATTTTCGCGGTGGGTTACTTGTAACCCGCCCAACTCGCCTACACACAACAAAGCAACGACTTTGTTGGTGCGCCAATAAAGCTCTTAGCTTTATTCAGTGGGTTGCTGGCATTTACAGATATCTACGGTTGAGAATAAGAGTTGTATTCGTGTGGGATCTGGAAATGATGTAATGTAAATATTTCCAGTCTATTTATGGTATTATTGCTGATAGTTTTTCCTCAAACCTATTTCTTCAACCACATAAATCTTTATAAACTTTTTATCCTCGCTTTTAGAGATACTTAGAAAAAATGAGGGTGATGTTCCATGGAACAAAAACAGTTAGATGAACTGGAAGATTCTTTTTTTGGAGAGGAATTTATTGAGGATCTCGAAGATCTTCCTCCTGCTCATTCCAAGGGCCAGGAAATAAAAGAAATAAAAATTGAGCCTCGTGAGCAGGCTTCAGAATTACGACTGCAGAAAATGCAGAAGAAAGCAAGTTCTCCACTAGTTAAGAAGAGCGTAGCGAAGAAAAGTGAAAAAAGCGCTGTAGTCAAAACTAAAGAGGCTGCACTGGAAGAAAGATATGTTGCGGTTGAAAAGGCAGCTGAAGCAAAAGAGCAGCTTAAGGATAAAAAAAGTTACGAAACCTCTGCTAAGAAGGAAACAGCGCCGAAGAAGGAAATGGTAACAGTTAATATCAAGCCAGCAAAAGAATCTGTGAAAGAAACGATGAAAGAGACCAAATCAACGGTAGAGACTTCTTCACCAGTTAATCCCTGGGAGGATGATGAGAAAAGTTCAAGCTTATTCAAGGAAACATCTACCTGGAAAGCATTGACCGGGATTGCTCTAGTATTATTAGTCTTGTCGCTGTTTACTCAGGGATTTAATTTTTCGGAGAAGGATACTTTGACCGGGGCAGCAACAGTAGGTCTGCCGGAAGCTGAACAGAAAGTGTTAGAGTATGTAAATACCCAGCTGCTTGAGTTTCCCTTCCAAGCCGAAGTGCAATCTTCTGAAGAATTAGATGCATTATATAAAGTAACATTGGCAGTCGCAGGGCAAACAGTCGATTCTTACCTTACCAAGGATGGTACATTATTTTTCCCGCAGGGATTGGATATGAATGAAGGAGTTTTGGACAATGAAGTTGAAGCAAATTCCAAAGAACTAGAAGTTGCCAAAGAATTGGAAGTTGAAGTGAAGGCCGAAACTGAACCGGCACCAAGCGAACCAGAGCTTGCTCCAGAAAATCCTGAAGAGCCGCAGGAAGTGGAAGAATTACCTGCCGAATCCGCAACCGGAGAAACAACCAAACTGACTCTTAATGCTAAGAAGTGGGTTTTCCAGCCAAATGTGCTTAGGGTCAAGAAAGGCAGTACCGTAGTCCTAACCGTTGTTCCTGCCGGATTAGATTTCACCTTCGCTGTCCCCTCTCTGGGAGTAGAGACAGAAGTGGTTGGAACCACAGAAGTTGTCTTCACCGCTGATAAAGCAGGAACCTTTGATTTCACCTGCGGCAGCTGCGAAGATTGGCGTGGAATGAGAGGAAACTTAGTGGTTGAGTCTTCAAAATAGAAATGTTTAATTATTTCTTTTACTTTTTTTTCTTATTATGAAGAAAACAGAGAAATTATTCAGTAAAGTGGTGATAATACTATTCTTGGTGATGCTGGTGTTAGGCTTTGTAGTACCCGGCATACTTAACAATTCTTCTGATCCTACTGTAGTAGAATCAAGGATGTGCAACACCGATGCGGATTGTTATCTGCTTTGTGAGGATCAGCCGGTAAATGTACTATGCCTGCAGAATCTTTGTTTAGTAAATTCTTGTGAGGAAAAGAGTTATTATGAATATGATCAAAACCCTATTTCATTTACGGTAAATATCAAAAATGTGACTTTAGAGGAGCGAAGCAGTGAAAAAGACATATTTGTGAAATACAAAGGAAATGGAGTTCAGGTTTTTACTTCTAAGCTGCCGCTTTACTATATATTAGAGAAAACTAACCTGATCTTAGACACCCAATGCCTGACTTTTGACAAGAAGCAGTATTGCAGCAGTGACCTGCACATGAAAGTAAATGGAACTGATTCTACCGCCTTCGGCAATTACATTCCGCAGCAAGGAGATGTGATTGAGATAGAGTATTAGTATCAAAGCTTAAAACGCGGAGAATTCCACCACTCTATAGAGTGGTGGTTTGCAAGCAAACCACTTATCAATGTGTGGAATTCTTGCGCATGAAAATAAACAACGATTTATTTTCAGCGCAGAAATACGATAGTTTTCGTATTTCTTGCGTGCTCAAAATTAGGCTGGGCGGTGCATGAAATGAAACAACGATTTAATTTCAGCACAGAAAATTGATAGTTTTCAATTTTCTTGTGAGCGAAGCGAACATGCCATCGGTCCACTCGAAAACATAGTTTCCGGTGTGCCAGAGAAATAGCTGTTTCTCTGTGCATATTGACCGATGGTCCGCCCAGTCCTATTTTGACAATGACTAAAAAATATATTTTCACGGGATCGTCATATTCTGGCAAGACTAGCACTATCAATGAATTTGCAAGATATGGATTTGCGACCGTTCCGGAAGCTGCGACCATCATCATTTCGGAACAGCTTGAATGTGGCGGAGATGCTCTCCCCTGGGCCAAATTAGATGTTTTCTTAGAAGCATTGATCGAAAAGCAATTAGAGTTAGAAGCAAAGATTCCTGCGGATAGCGAAATTGCCTTTATTGATCGGGGAATAGCAGATGAATTTGCCTATTTCAAATATCTGGGAATAGAACCTACTCCGGCCTATGCAAAAGCTTTCCAGGAGCATAGATATGACGGAATATTTGTATTTGACTCCATTCCCGGCTACCGACAGGACAAAATCCGCCGCGAGCCTTTAGAGATGGTGCAACGATTGCGAGTTTTACATGAAGAAGCCTACCTGGAACTTGGCTATGATGTTATGGTCGTTCCTTTTATGCCGTTTGCGGAGAGGGTGAATTTTATCATTGACAGATTATGAATTATCGGGATTAGAAGAAGCGATCAGCAGATCATGGAGCAGAGAGACGAGTTCTGATCCTGAAAGATGGAATCCTGAAAATCCTGCCTGGGGGCAATGTGCAGTGACTGCGCTGGTGATTAACGATTATCTTGGCGGCGAAATGGTCTGGGCTGAAGCAAAAATTCCAGATGGAAGAGGCATCTCTCACTACTTTAATCTGATTGATGAACAAGAGGTAGACTTAACCAGAAACCAGTTTCCGGAAGGAACAGTTATACCTCGAGGCGTTGAGAAAAAGAAACAATATGCCTCGACTAAAGATTACGTCTTATCTTTTCCTGTTACTCAACAACGCTACCTGCTCTTGAAACAGCAAGTAGAAGAACATCTCAAATAATCACAAGATTTAAAATATTCTTCCACCTCTTGAAGCCTATGACTTTTACCAACGTGGTTCAATTTTTAGAAAAAATAGCGCCTTTAGCTAATCTTAGTAAGAAGGAAGTCCGATTATTACAGACTCCGGATAAGGTTCTGAAAGCAGAATTGACTGTCAATGGAAAGAAATATCCTGCGTATCGGGTGCAGTTCAATAACGCTCGTGGCCCATACAAAGGAGGTATCCGCTATCATCCGGAAGTTTCTGAAGATGAAGTTACCTCATTAGCCTTCTGGATGACCATTAAGACCGCAGTTACCGACCTTCCTTTCGGCGGCGCAAAGGGCGGAGTCACCGTTGATCCTAAAAAATTAAGCAAAAAGGAATTAGAGGATCTCAGTAGAGCGTATGTCCGTGCTTTTTACAAACATCTTGGTCCAGAGACCGATATTCCTGCTCCCGACGTGTATACGACACCAGAGATCATGGGCTGGATGCTGGATGAATATCAAAAACTGACCGGAAAGAAAGCTCCTGCTTTCATCACCGGAAAACCGCTGGAATTAGGCGGATCAAAAGTACGGGATATCGCCACTGCATTAGGTGGAGTCTACGTCTTAGAAGAAGCGGTGAAGAAAGTCGGTTTGAAGGAGAAGAAGGTTGCCATCATGGGTTTTGGAAATGCAGGGATGAACATGGCAAAGTTGTTAGCTGAACGAGGATATACCATCGTCGCCGTTTCTGACTCAAAAGGCGGCATCTATGATGCAAAAGGATTGGATGTCAATGAGATCATCAAGGTAAAAGAAACTAAAGGAGCGGTATCAGAATATGCAAAAGCTGACAAGATCAGCAATGAAGAGCTGTTGGAAAGTGACTGCTCCGTTCTGATTCCTTCCGCCTTGAGCGGGGTTATCACCAATAAAAACGCCAAGAACATCAAAGCAAAAATTATTTTGGAGCTGGCCAATGGGCCTACGACGAGGGAAGCGGATGAGATTTTATCGACGAGAAAAGTGCTGGTCCTCCCGGATATCCTGGCCAACGCCGGCGGAGTGACGGTTTCCTACTTTGAGTGGGTGCAAAATAAGAAAAATGAATCCTGGAGCGAGCAGGAAGTCAAGAAAAAGCTGCAGGAGAAGATGGTTTCTGCCTTCCAACATATCTGGAAGGAATTTACCGACGGTAAAAAAAGTTTCAGGACTGCCGCGTACATCTTGGCGTTGAAAAAAATTGTTGCCGCGCAAAAAAATAAGAAGAGAATTTAAGTAACATTTAAATAGGTAAAAGTATTTACTTGTTCTAAGCATTTAACAAAAAGAGGTGTGATGATAGATGGCTAAGAAAAAAGCAGCAGCAAAGAAAAAAAAGAGATAAATTTTTTGAGTAATTTTTCTTTTTTTTTCTTTTCTTCTTTCTTCAATCAAAATTTAGGATTTCTTTGTTTTATCTGGAAAGTATGGATTTTCTGCAACTAAAAGCATTTTTAATCGAAAACTAATCGAAAACAATAAAAAGAACCCCTTTATTTGACAATTCCATGAAAAGGGTATTGATCAACCAACTCAAAGAACATCTGGACAAGGAAGTCCTGCTCAAAGGATGGGTGCAGGATCTTCGTAATCTCAGCAAGATTAAATTCCTCATCATCCGCGACCGCACCGGAGACATGCAGACCATCGCCTTAAAAGGCACCACTGATGAAGCTTCTTTTACCGCTATAGCGACCATCACTAATGAATCCGTAGTGGAAATTGTAGGGACTCCTAAGAAAAACAAGGAATCTCGCTGGGGAATTGAAGTCTTAATCAAGAAAATTAATGTTATATCAGCTGCGGCAACTCCTTTGCCCATCGATAATTCGGATAAAGGATTGACTCATATCGACAAACGGATTGACCATCGCTTTTTAGATACCAGAAACCTGAAAAAGCAGGCCATCTTCAAAGTAAGAGGCAAAATTGCCAAGGTTTTGACCAATTTTTTCGATAGCAAAGGATTTACGAACATCAATACTCCTAAGATAACCACAATTGGTGTAGAATCTGGAGCGGAGTTGTTTATTTTAGATTACTTTGGAAAACCAGCTTATCTGGCACAGTCTCCACAGATTTACAAACAGATGTTTGTAGTGGGAGGATTTGAGAGAGTGTATGAAATAGGTCCAGTATTCAGAGCGGAGAAATCGCACACTACCAGGCACTTGACTGAATTTACCGGTGTGGATTTTGAGATGGGTTTTATAGATGATTATGATGATGTGATGGACCTGATTGAAGAAATGTTTGTGAATCTTATGAGTAATCTGTCTGAAGAGGCGGCTGAAGAATTGAAAACATTGGGAGTAGAATTAGAAGTCCCCAAGAAGATTCCCCGCATCACCATGGAAGAAGCCAAAAAGATGCTGGCCAAGAAAGGGAAAAAATACAAAGATGATGAAGATCTTGATCCGGAAGGAGAAAAGATGCTGGGAGAATTGGTCAAAGAGAAATATGGCTCAGAATTCGTGTTCTTAACTTTATTCCCCTGGGCAGTGAAGCCATTCTATCAAATGAAACTGGAAGGAAAGGCTGATGTGACCAAGTCTTTCGATTTATTATTCAATGGGGTAGAAGTCTGTAGCGGTTCGCAACGTGAACATAGGTATGAAGTTCTTAAAAAACAAGCCAAGGCGAAAGGCTTGGATTTAGACAAGATGACGGAGTATGCAGAAATCTTCCAATATGGAGTTCCCCCGCATGGTGGAGCAGGATTTGGCTTGGATAGGATCACCCATAAATTATTAGGGCTAGATAATATCAGGGAAGCAGTATTATTGCCCAGAGATCCGGAAAGGACGAGACCTTAATCTTTAAAGAAAACGCCGCCGCCTAGGCCAAGATGCGAAGTGAGAACATGGATTGCTTGCACCAGTTGGTAGGTGCTTTCTGAAAAATTAACCTAAAAATATTCTTACCAAAATTAATACTAAAAAGCACGAACTGAGCGGCCAAGGCGGTGTTTTCTATTTTTAACTTCAACTCCTTTCAAAGTCTTTAAAGCATTTATATATTAGTTTTGTTTTTCTATGGCCTAGAATAGCTAAATGGAGGTATAAACCATGACTATTAAAGAACAATTTCAAAGGATAAAAGAGAACTGGTTAATCGTATTGTTGTTAGCAGTAGTGTTAGTGTTGTTTATGGGTTTGCCGGCGACTGAGACATTACAACAAGGTGTGTTTCGGACCGGAGCTTACGGGGGGGATTACGCTGAATCTGCCGTAGCAGGTAAGATGGGGATCGGCATGCCTTCGCCGATGTACTATGACCAAGGATTTGCTCCCGAAGAGACAGATAGGAAAGTAACTAAAACTGCCTCCCTTAATACAGAAATTAAGCGGGGAACATTCCAAGAAGCAGAAAGCGAACTCAAGAGCATCGTAACCGCTTCTGATGCCTTGATCTTGAATGAGAACGTTTATAAGTATGACCAAGGAAGGAACTCGTATTTTTCCGGAAGTTATACTGTAAAAGTTGAAGAAGGAAAGTATGACGCAGTTGTAACTCAGCTGAAGCAGATCGGAGAAGTCACCTCTTTTAGTGAAAATAGCGATGACATCACTGAGCAGTTTGTAAGCTTGGAAAGCGAACTGGCCGCCGAGAAAGAACGATTAGCCCGCTATAAGCAGATGTTGTCAGAAGCTACTTCAGTTGAAGATAAGATCCAGTTAAGTGACCGCATCTTCGATCAAGAGCGAACCATCAAGTATCTGGAAGAACAATTGAAGGATACGGGAAATCTGGTAGAATACTCCACCATCTATGTAACCCTTACTGAAAAGCAGTCTGAGTACATTGATGCAGTATTTGTAAAGTTTTCCGAGTTGGTGGCTAAGTTTATACAGAGCCTGAATAACTTGTTGAAACTTGTAGTCGGCTTGATTCCTTACGCAGTTGTGGCAGTATTGGCCTGGCTGGGCTGGAAGAAGTACAAGAAAGCAGACAGCAGCATCAAGAAGAAGTAAATTTTTCTTTATTTTTTATATTTTAATTTTTATATAATATTGATAAATGATCATTTCTTTACTTTTTCCTTAATCAATTCTACCAGCACATAAATCACTAACGCAGCCATGCTTCCTATCAAGAACCATAGAGCGATATCTGGTTGTTGGATAATTGGCGCTTCTTCCGCTATTTTCATGGCCATTTCCGGGGCAGCATCCGCAACTAACGACTCTGCTGTTTCCATCGCAGGAACCGCTTGAGAAGCGCTTTGCATAAATTTGATGACTGCACTGATCCCTAAGGCAGCAAGAGCAGCAGGAAGGATTCCTTTCAATTTCTCTTTTAAGCCGGATATTGCCTTCGGAGCGATAATGATATACTTGTTAGCTAACTTGTAATGTAACATTTCCCGCCCTTTCTGGCTGTAATGGAATTCTTCAGCACTGATGAGATTGGCTTCTTGCAGTTTCTGCAAGTGGTAGTGGACAGTGGAGATGGGAAGATCCAGTAATTTTGCGATATTTGCTTCAGTGTCCTCTTTTTCAGCCAGGTGGTTGAGGATTTTCCGGCTGGTCTCACTGGTGATAGTCTCTGCCAGTTTCTTGGTCTTCGGTTCATTTAAGTTAACTAAGAGAAAGTTGCTTTTAGCCATGTTTTTGTAAATGATAGTTACTTTAAATACATTATTATAAGTTTGAATGGAGTTGAAGTTAACGGATTAAGAATTAGATCACTTTCAGATTCTTCACGTCATTGCAGATCTTGAATACTTGGGAGACATACTTTTCTTCGATCACAAAAGTGATCTGGCTGTAAGTGGAAATTACGTCCTCTACGTTGATGCCTTCTTTGCTGATGTTAGAGAGAAACATATGCACAAAACCTGGCGTGATGCGATAATTAGCTTCGGTATTGATGAGACTGTCTTTTATGGAGATCAAAGCAAGATGTTCTTTATGCAACAGTGGTTTTCCCTTGATGAGATGCTTATTTTTCCGGTCAAGGATGATAGTCACTTCATTAGCTCCCTGATTGATGTAAAAGATATCATCGCTGCTGCACTTTTCGATATCCGCGCCGCCGCCTTTTGGAAGGCAGAAAAGACTTACATCGGTCCTCATGGTTATCTGTACATTTTGTAAGATCTTCTTGAGTTGGTCAGTGATCTGCGGCTTGACATCTAAAGATAAACGTTGTAAGGCCACAGAGATCGATTCGACGGTCGCCTTAGGATTCTCTTTTTGGATCAAGGGCAGTAACTCTCGCGCTAAGCTGGCGATGTTGATGATATCCCGTGAAAGGTAATCTACCAGGATAGAATTACGAAGAACATATTCGCGTACCAACGCAGCAGTGATGTTTTTTTCCATGCAGGACAAATCATCCTTGTTTTTTTATAAACATTATGTTTATTGCCGCCATCAAAATAATTCTTGCTATGAAAACCAATCTGAATAAATCCAGGATCACAGAATTGTGGATAG
>JAUSJN010000048.1 GCA_030647325.1 Nanobdellota archaeon
GAGCAAAAACCTTAAAATAGATCTTAAAATCGAACTATCATGGTGACTCAAACTTCAGAATATCAAGCCTTCAGATATTTACAGCATTGGCGGAAAGAAGATGATCTGCAGAAATTAAAGGCTTTATTTTCTAAAGACGGCCCTTTATTCTCCTATCTTTTAATTAAAACTGAAGAATTATATTCCCTGTTACCAAGACGAAAAGACGGGCAGGAAGCTTTACTTCATCCCATGAACGTGGTCCTGGCATTGAAGGGGGCTAATATCACCGATCAGATAACTCTTTCTGTAGGTCTATTGCATGACTATGTGGAGGAAGTTGTCGACGTCTATCGGGATGAACAGGGATTAGATGAAGAGGGTCCTGATATAGAGAAACTTGATCAATATGAAGCAGATGTTTTTTTGAAATTAGAAGAGGATCTGCTGCGGCATGCCGATCCCGCTGCCGTCACCAAGATCATCGCCGCCTTGAAACTTCTCACTCGTCACAAACGGGATTTCTATTATCGTTCTATCTCCAATATTTTTCAGCAGAGTGATGAACAGGCAAAAGAGATTGCCATACAAGTAAAATTAGCAGACCGGATGCATAATATCCTGAGCATAGAATGCTTCAGCGAAGAGAAACGGAACTATCAATGTTTCAAGAATCTTTTTATCCTGAACAATGTCAAGAAATATCTACTGGAAGACCATTCCCGGATCTCTTATACCAGAGAGATACCTTCTACCCAGCTGCTTTTCAAGCGTTGCGCTAAAGCGACTTATGATGCATATCAACGCCTATGTTATCTTTCCATGAAGAAAGGCATAGGTGATACTAAGTCCATGCTTCAATTAGCATTCAAGAAATTCGCCCTGGAGAAGGCAGGGATGTGGGAAGTCACCAAGGTAGAACCGCAGGAGACGCATCTGATGCGCCTGTTTCAAGGTGTAGTACGAAAATATGACGCCAGACTGCATCACGAATGGGAGATCTTTGAAGCGATGAAAACAGCAGAATATGATTACTGCCGCAAATTCTTTGCCGATTTCAATTTTAGCGAAGAACAGATTAAAGCCTTGGTTGATTACAAAGATGCATATGCACTGAAAGAAGTGGTGTCGTATCTGTTGTATTTACCGGATTATGTAGTGCATAGATTCCTGAGTTCAGAATTGACTCAGGATGCGAGAATCTGTAATTGAATTATAATTCGGTGTTATGATATAACAAAATAGGATTCCTGAGAACGGCAACAACTGCCATGCTGGGACTGATAACTCTATTTCCCACCATTTTGCTGGTGTTGAGGTGAAACATTGCTTGGTCCTGAAAAAAGTATAATCCTAAGACCCCCTCATCGTATCTATCATCTACCTGTACCAGTTTTTGTTCAGCTGGATCTTGGCAGGTAGTAAGATAATTCTTGATATCCAGTAAAGCTAAAGTCATGTTACCGGCACGGGCATAAAAGATGGCATCTCCGGGTTTTATTTCCGCCAACTCCGGCCTACAGAATTTTTCTTGTAACCAGGTTGAAAAATAATTTGTTTCTATCATCCTGGAAATTTTATCAGATGATGGAGTTTCAATCCGTTTAACCACAACTACACCCAGTTCATATGAATTTTCTCTTAAACCAGTTATGTCACCAACTCTAAATTCTTCTAGGTCTGCAGTGATTTTAACCTTAGGTTCCGCTCTTATTCTTTCTGTCATAATAACTTAAAAATATAATCATTCATTAAATATCTTCTGATAATTCTTCCATATCTGCGCCGCGACTTCTTCTTCAGGCAGTTCTTTTACGATGGCGATCTGCTTGATACTCTCGGTCACAAAAGCAGGTTCATTCATCCCTTCTTTGTAGGGGCTCAGCCACGGCGAGTCTGTTTCCGTCAGCAGTTGGGTCAATGGAACTTTCTTAACTAAAGTTTGGAAATTAGATGATTTCACGATACAGGGAGGGATGGAAAAGTAATGTCCTAATTCTGTCCCTTTAGTCATCAAGGATTTTCGTCCGGAGAAGCAATGCTGAATAACTGGAATTTCTTTATTCTTGATCTCTTCTTCCAATATCTGCAGGCATTCTTCTTCTGCTTTCCTGCTGTGGATGACTAACGGTTTCTTGATCTTGATGGCGAAGCGGATTATCTTCCTGAAATTATCTGCCTGTTGTGCATAGGTTTTTTCTTTATCGGCCCAATGGAAATCAGCACCGACCTCTCCAATACTAGTTACTTTGTCAATATTCTGTTCAATAAACTTAAACTCTTTTTCTAAATCGATGGGTCCTTTATGGTGCGCCATGCCTGCGCCTTCTGGTTGTATTCCTAAAGCATCGATAGGATAAATTCCCAAACTTGCGCGAAGTATATCTGGATATTTATTAACTAAAGTCAGTACTTCTTTATTTGAAGCTGGATTAACTCCGGAAACGACAATTGCCACGACGCCCGCTTTCTTAGCTCTTTTTATTACATCGTCTACTTTACCTTTAAAGAACTCGTGGTTCAAATGACAATGTACGTCGATGAGGTTCATGATGGAAGGAATAGAGAGAGCTATAAAAAGATTTACTCTGTTTAATCGTCACCAGCTGGTCATGATTACCAAAAGATATTTAAAGTGCTCTTGGTATGAAGAAAATCATGGATTCAGTACGCAGGTCAGGAAGTTAAGAAATTCTGTTTTTATTAGTTGTTAGTCTATTCATCAACATCTTAAATCAAAAATATAAAACTATATCACGAGGCCATAACATGAAACTTAATCAAAATTCAAAAGAACATCTACAATATGCAGTCAAGGAATGCGTCAGCTTAGAAGGTCATCCGCAGATCAAGGGCTATGACTTTGAGCGATCCTTCGACTTCCAGGAATTCCTGAGATCATACTCCCTGATGGGCTTTCAGGCCACTCATCTGGCGCAGGGAATAGAGATCATCAAAGCCATGCGCAGGGAAAAGGCAAAAATCTTCCTGAGCTTTACTTCTAATCAAGTCAGCTCTGGTAATCGGGAGATCATCAAATATTTAGTCAAACATAAAAAAGTTGACGTATTAGTAACTTCCGCCGGCGGAGTAGAAGAAGATATCATCAAATGCCTGAAGCCATTCGTACTCGGAAACTTTGATGTTTCCGGAAGAATGATGTTCGAGAACGGCGTGAATAGAACCGGAAATATTTTTATCCCTAATGATAGATTTGCCGCTTTTGATGATTTCATGCAGAAGTTCTTTGAACGGATCTACAAGGTACAAAAAGAGACCGGAAAAGTATTCTGTCCAAAAGACCTGATCAGGGAATTGGGATTAGAGATCAATGATGAGAATTCTGTCTTATACTGGGCGGCGAAGAATGATATCCCTGTATTTTGTCCAGGACTGATCGATGGCTCCTTAGGAGATTTAATTTACTTTTTCAAGCAGAGCCATCCTGATTTCCTGATCGATGTGACCAAGGAAATGAAAGATATCGTTGATATCGTGCTAAATTCAGAGAAAACTGGAGCGATTGTTTTAGGCGGCGGGATCAGCAAGCATTTTACCCTGAATGCCAATATCTTCAAAGAAGGATTGGATTATGCGGTGTACGTCAATACTGCACAGGAATATGATGGTTCAGATTCCGGTGCGCGAGTAGAGGAAGCGATCACCTGGGGAAAAGTAAAAGTCAATGCGCCCAGCGTGAAGATCCATGCCGATGCCACGATTGTCTTTCCATTGTTAGTCGCAGGTGCGTTTGTTGAGACTGAAGAGAATTAGCAAAGTCGTCTTGGCAATAATATATCCTTCCAGACCCAGAAAATTTATAAAGCATTTACTGTTGATACTCCCACAACTGAAAAAGGTGGTTTATCATGCCAATCGTAAAAATAAATGTTCATAAAGTGAATGCAGAGCGCAGCCTGAAAGCAAAAGGCGGACAGATTAAGATTAACAACAATGTTTCTATCAAGGATGTAGAAGATCTGGATTTCTCTGTTGAAGGAAAGAAAGGCCTAAAATTTACCTTTGATTTTGCCTGCCATTACGAACCTGATCTAGGAAAGATTGATGTGGAAGGCCAAGTCTTGTTTGTTGATGATCAAGCAGTAGTCGACGAAGTAAAGATGTTGTGGAAGAAAAGCAAGAAGATCCCTATGGGTGTGATGGAGCAGATCGTGAATGCAGCATTGCATAAAGGAAACATCCAGGCTATCAAGATCAGTGAAGACATCAACTTACCAAGCCCGCTTCCACTGCCAAAAGTAAAACCAAGCGTGATGAGCGAAAAAAATTAATTTTTCTTAATTTTTCCAAACTTTTTTAAAGTTCCCACCTATTTTTTTCTGTGTAATGACATTAAGCAGAAGAGAGTTCATTGGCGGTTTGCTGGGCACAGCCCTAGGCACTGTGGTAGGAGATTCTTTATATCGATCACAGAAGCGTCCAGGAAAAGTATTAGTGATAGGTGTAGATGGATTACGCCCCGATGCTTTACAGGAAGCAGTGACGCCAAACATTGATACTTTGGTCGCAGACGGTGCGTATAGTTTTAAAGCTAGGACTGGAGCATATACTGTCAGTGGCCCCGGGTGGTCAAATATTTTGACGGGCGTATGGGAAAATAAGCATGGGGTGAAAGATAATTCTTTCAAGGGAGCAAATTATGCGCAACATCCAACCATTTTTACCAGGATAGAAGATTCCAAATCCCACTTGAACACCCATGTCGTCACCAGCCTGGATTGGTTTACGGAATTGATACTTCCCCAAGCAGATGTAAAAATCTATCATCCTTTTGAAGAAGAAGGAGATAAAAAAGTTGCAGAGACAGCGTCGCAGTTACTATCTCAGCATAGCGTAGATTTGATGTTCACTTATTTTATGGGCGTGGATGAGGCCGGACACGCTTATGGTTTTGATCCAAAGATTCCTGAATACATTTCCGAAATAGAAACGATTGACCGCTATGTCGGCATGCTGATGGGAGCAATTAAAAAGCGTTCTGCATATAATCAAGAACGCTGGCTTATTATTCTCACCAGCGACCATGGCGGAAAAGGCAAAAGCCATGATGGTGTTGGAGAAGAGGCAATGGAAGTGCCCTTGATCATGCATGGGCCGGCGGTAGAGAAGGGAGAGATTGTTTCTGTACCAAGGCAGGTGGATATTGCCCCGACAGTTTTGACCTATTTTGGCATTCCTATACAGCCGGAATGGGGATTGGATGGAAAAGTTGTTGGGTTGAAGTAAGACTAGCTAAAACCGGCTCTGTCCTAAATGTGGTTAGCGCGCAAAATCGAGCGATGCTATTATAGTAAATTCTATTGCGTCAAGGGGTTGCTCCCTACGGGAATGGCGCATTAGTAATACATTAAAAGGACGGATAGCTCCGCACTTTAGTGCGGAGTATCCAGCCCTTTTATGTAAGAAAGCAAAGCTTTCTGCACAGAAATACAATCGCTGTTGTATTTCTTGTGTCACAAAGTGCGGGGAAAAGAAAGCGCCTTTTTCAAGCCACGCACTTTAGTGCGTGGTGAGGCGCTTTCCCGCACTTTTATGACATTTACGAAAAGTGAGTCCGCGCTAACCCGAATGAAATGAGATTCAGGACAGAGCCGCTAAAACCATAAAATATTTAAAATGAGCTTTCCTCGGATATTTTGAGGGTAAAAGTTATTTAAAAGAGTGGATTTACTACTAAGTATAAAGCCATGGTCACAGAAATTAAGCTCAAAGTGATGGAAGCGGTACAGGATGATGTCAACAAGGGCATCGTCAAGATAGATTCTACCTTCATGAAGCAGATAGATGCCAATCCCGGTGATGTGGTGGAGATAGTCGGAGAACGAAAGACTGCCGCTATCGTCGATCGAGCGTATCCCGGAGATATCGGCCTGAACATCGTGCGCATGGATGGGAACGTGCGGAAGAATGCCCGCTCTTCCATCGGAGAGTTAGTGACCATCCGTAAAGCAGAGGTCAAACCAGCAGGAAAGGTGATCATCGCTCCTGTCAATAAGGGAGTCATGATCAAGGCTTCTTCTGAATTGTTTAAGCAAGGATTGCTGGGAAAAGCCTTAGTGAAGGGAGATATCGTCTCTCTGGGAAGATCGAGGAGGAGAGCCCATCCTTTTCAAGAGAATGATGTCAATGATATTTTTACCATGATGGAATCCCACTTTGCGGGGTATGGTTTTGGCGCTCTTAAATTTGTGGTGGTAGAGACTCAGCCTAAAAAAGAAATTGTCATTGTAACACCGGATACGGAAGTAGAATTCAATCCCAAGGCGGTGGAAACTCTGGAAGAGGATACCATCAGCCTGGAAGTCAACTACGAAGATATCGGCGGCTTAGGCGATGAGATCAAAAAAGTACGGGAGATGATCGAACTTCCCTTAAAGCATCCTGAGATTTTTCAAAAATTAGGCATCGAACCTCCTAAAGGAGTATTATTGCATGGTCCTCCCGGAACGGGAAAAACATTATTGGCGAAAGCGGTAGCTTCAGAGACAAATTCTCATTTTATCTTGATCAACGGTCCGGAAGTCATCTCCAAATTTTATGGAGAGTCAGAAGCGAACTTACGTAAGAAGTTTGAGGAAGCAGAACAAAATGCTCCCTCTATCATTTTCTTTGACGAGATAGATGCGATCGCCACTAAACGCGAGGAAACCAAAGGAGATGTAGAAAAACGGGTGGTCGCGCAATTGCTGGGATTGATGGACGGATTAAAGAGTAGGGGAAAAGTTATTGTCATCGCTGCAACTAACATCCCTAACCAACTTGATGGGGCTTTGCGCAGGCCGGGACGATTTGATCGAGAGATTGAAATCCGTGTACCCGATAGACGCGGCAGATTAGACATCTTAAAAATTCATACTCGTAATATGCCTCTGGCAAGGAATGTTAATCTAGAAGAATTAGCCAGGGTTACGCACGGATTTGTCGGCGCTGACCTGAATTCCTTGGCCAAGGAAGCAGCTATGATTGTATTACGCAGAATTCTGCCAGATCTAAAGGTAGAAGGTATCGAAGAGGGACAGCCTATCCCTAAGGAAATCTTAGAAAAATTGATGGTCACTCAGGAAGATTTCTTAGCAGCATTGAAGGACGTAAGGCCAAGCGCGATGCGGGAAGTCTTAGTAGAGATCCCTGATGTCAGCTGGGAAGATATCGGCGGTTTGGAAGATATCAAGGGTAAATTGCGGGAAGCGGTAGAATGGCCGTTGAAGAAACCAGAAGTGTTCAAGCGTCTAGGCATCCGGCCGCCGCGAGGGATTTTGTTATACGGTCCTCCGGGAACGGGAAAAACATTGTTGGCAAAAGCGATCGCCAAAGAAAGCGAAGCAAACTTTATTTTAGTCAATGG
>JAUSJN010000050.1 GCA_030647325.1 Nanobdellota archaeon
AGGAACGGTTTTTGGATGAATTTCTGCTTTAGCTGGAATTGATAATTTTTGAAATTCATTCTTGATTGTTTCTTCCAATTGTTCGAAAGAATCTGGGACAATTATCCCTGCAGCTTTCAAGGCCTGGTTCTTTGCTTTGGCACTCTCTTCCTCTTTTCCTGCTTTTGCTCCGGCATGGCCGAACTGTACTTCCCAGGGGAAAATGTCTGCACAAGTGCCGGGAACAAACATGATCAATGGTTTGGTCAACTTTGCTTCTTGTTTTGCTTTGATGATATCATATTCCTGTGTTCCGCCTAATTCTCCGAGAGCGACAATCATGTTGATCTCTTCATCTTGTTCAAATCTTAGCATATGATCTAATAACGTGGAGCCGGGAAACAGATCTCCGCCGATAGCGATGCCTTCCTTCACTCCGTCTGTTGTTCTGGCGATGATGTTGAATAATTCGTTCATCATCCCGCCAGACTTTGAGACTAAACCGACACTTCCTGGGCGATACAGTTTTGCGCGGAGGATATTTTCCATCTTCCCGCCGGCGTAACCGGCGATCCTGAATGATCCAGCTGCGATTCCACCTACTGTAGATGGGCCTATGATAAGTTTGTCTTTGGCTAGAGCAATCAGTTGCTTAATTTCCCCTTCTGGAATTCCTTCGGCAACGATAACAAGGCATTTGATTGAATCATGTTGTAATGCTTCTTTGGATGATGAGTATGCTGATCTAAAAGAGGCAAAGTTAATCAATACTTCAGACTGCGGATGTTTTTGAGTTGCCTCTTGAAGTGAATCGTAAATAGGAATCAACATCTCTTTTTGCCCGAAAAATGCTTTATGAATTCCTTTTCTTCCAGGATGAACAATAGCAATGACGCTAGGCTGTCGTTCACAGAGAAAATCAAAGTCTAACATCTGCTGTATTGGCAACGGTTTCAAGTTGTAAAAAATAGCTGTGGTAGTTTTAGTGAATTTCATTGAAGTGCCTCTAACGCCTTTTTAACAATATTCACCATGGGGATATCAGGGCCATTAATCACGATAGGAACTCCTAATTCTTTTCCGGTTTGTTCCATAAGTTTGAGCCCTTTTTGGTGATTAGGTCCACCGCGCCTTACGAAAATAGATATTTTACCTTCCTGTAATTTGTTTTTGTATTCTTGTAATGCTTTAATTATGCCAATAAATGTTTTTTCTATATCTGTGAAATTTGCGATCGCACCCCCAATAATTAACACTTTTCCGTTGGGGTTATTCTCCTTAGTCATAAGACTGAGGATGGTTTTGGTGTATTGGTAAGTCTCTTCTGTAGTGGGGTTTCCGGAATATTCTCCATAATTAGCGATCTCTTCTTGTTTTCCTAAATTAGCTATTGTATCAAGATAAATGATACTTGCTCCTCCACCAGAAAGAATGTTCCAGATCCTTCCATGAGGATTGAGAACAGTCAGTTTTAAGGAAGCTCCGCTTTCTTGGTCCAGAGCAGCGATATGTTCTTCTTCCGGATACGATCTTCTGCCGAAAGGTTTTGGGAAAGGTAGGGTTATTCCGCAACTGTCTACTTGGGTCACGATGTCGATAAGGACGATGTTGTTGTTTCTGTCGATGGTGAAAGGATTGAATTCTAAATAGCAGAAATGATTTTTCCTGTAAAGACCAAATATCTCTTTAATGAATCCTTTTATCTTTTCTGGAGTATCTATCTTTTCTAGATTTGGTTCTTCCAGAGGGGGTACTTCTATCCTAGTGACTTTATCCCAGTTTTCTTCTACGTTGATTCCGCCTTCTTCGGAAAAATGGATAGCATCATAGTCTCGTTCTGAAGTGATGGAGAGATAGTATTCTTTCTCATGTTCAACATACGGTTCAATAAGAAAATGAGTTAGTTTGTCAGTTGTTTTTCCGATAGTGAATTCTTTATTCAGATTTTGTTGAAGATATTCTTTAACCTGTTCAAGGGTAGCATCAAGGAGTACTAAACCTAGTTTCCCTCTTTTTCCAAATAATTGATCCGGTTTGATGACTAGTCTCTCTTCTAAAAGCCAAGGATATCGCTGAGGAAGATCGTTTAGGTCTGTCGAGGAATCTACTAAAATTCCTCTATATTCTTGCTTAAGATTTTCCAGAAGCAGTTTCTTAGCATCAAACTCACGGATTTTTACTCTGGCCATGGGGATTTTTGCGTTAAATTTCTTTTAAATAGCTTATGGAATCCTAAGACAGAGATTGAGAAAACTTTAAAAGCCGATATCTTCTCCCTGTCGGTATGGCATCCTGCGATATGTGCGGACGGCAAGGCGATCTAGTTACCGCTGAAGTGGAAAGGGTAGAGATGAAGGTCTGCCCGAATTGCGCTCGCTTTGGCATGATCAAAAGGAAAGCCGATGCAGCTCCTCTTCTCCAGAAAAAATTACATAAGGAGCCTGCTTTCCGAGTAACCGCAAATTATGCTGCGGTCTTGCGCCAGGCGCGGGAAAAACAAAAATTAAGCCAGGAAGATTTTGCCCGATTCTTGCAGGAAAAGGAAAGTATTGTCGCGAAGTGGGAACAGGGCAGGATGCAGCCTTCCGTGGAAGTGGCGCGGCAATTGGAAAAAATATTAGGTGTTTCTCTAGTGATGGAAGACATAGAGCAATCGTTTGAGAAGGATAAGAATGCCAAGTCTGATGGGTTTACGTTGGGAGATTTTATGAAAGTCAGGAAGAAAGTTTGATTATTTTAATATGAACGAAATAATATCCTTATACTTTTTCTGAATGTTCTTTGGTAATTTTGAATAGCTCTTGATTATTTTTCGACAATTATTTTGCCCACAAAAACAAGGCATGTCCCATTTAGGGATATTGACCAAGGTAGCATAATCGAGAGTTATTTCCTGGCCGGGCTTGATGGGGCGCAAAGCAGCAATAAAATGAGGTTTCTCAAATCTAGCATTAGGATTGCAGGAATGATTGACATAGTATCCTAAGTCATATCTGCTAGGATTGAGCCATCTGTTTTTTCCTAGCTGGACGCTGCGATGATTGGCTTTCTTCCAGGAGACTATCTTTGTGCCAAAGGAAAAGAGCTGTTGATTTTTCCGGAATGATTTGGTGCTGAATACGCCTTTCCCGCAGCCAGGAGTCTCTTTGACGAGGAAGTCTTTTTTCATGGGTCAGAAGATCTTGATGATGATGAAATAGGTTGCCACTCCCACTACGACTCCTCCGGCTAAATCAATCCAATCATGCTTCTGTAAATAAATCCGCGAGTAGGAGACTAACGCTGCGGTGAAGGCAAAAAGGATAGTCAAGTAGTGGTTGGCAAAATGGCCGCTGAATAAGATCGCCATAAAGACAATCCTTGCCGCATGTAAGCTGGGGAAGGCAGAAGCATCGATCTTTTCCAGAAGGTTGGAATATTCTTCTTTCTTGGGCCGGGACTTGAAATAAAAGATACGGATGAGGATGACTAATGCTGCGGTAAGCACCGAACCGGCGATGAGGGGAAGCAATAAGGGAGACCATAGGAAAAGGAGTATGATCAGCAAGGAAGCGGCAAATCCTCCCATCGCAGTCACATCCCTAAAGAAGGTATGTAATTGTTTTTGGATTGTTTTGTTCATGGGATCTTTAATGAGCATATATTTATATATCTTTTTTCCTTTCAGAAGAGTTATGGTTTCAGAGCGTGTTTTATTCATAATCAATGTTTCCTTAGGCTTGCTTTCTGCACTCTTACTATTGATGTTGTTAGGAGTGAAACTCCCTAGCTTAGGACAGGCGCAGTATGCGCTGGATAAGGAAGAGCCAGTCTGCATGCTTGAATGGAAAGAAGAGCTTACCAAGTTTGATGATATAGACCGATGCTGCCTGCAGGCAAGACAGCAGTTTGAATGTAAAGCGGAAAGCAGGGATAATCTGGACTGGGTCTGTGGAGCCGGCGAGGGATTACAAGTTTGGTTGAATAATAAAGCATACAACTATTGCAAGCAGCAGCCGTATTGGTAGCAAGTGTCACGTCACAAGAAAACTGAAGAATATCAGTTTTCTGTGCAGAAATGTGGTAGTTTCCGCATTTCTTGCACTTGAGAGGCGGGGCGACTGCGCTTCGCTTAGTCACCTAAAAAGATGAAAAGAAAAAAGGGATTGGGTGTTCAAAGAAAAGTGTTCTTGGTATTGGTAGTCCTGGTCCTATTATTATCGATCTTGAATCTGGTCAAAGCGAAGGGCCTGTTGATACCTGCGCAAAAACCAGTCGATGTCAAGAATAAAGTTGTTGATCTTGAAAAGATGACCTTGGAACAGAAAATTGCCCAGATGGTGGTGGTGGTAGGCACGCCAGAGAATTACTGGCCCTGGAGGAACATGCAATTAGGCGGCATCCATCTGTTTTCCAGGCAGAGCGAATATGTGTTCAATAATACAATCATCGATTTCCAGTATCAGATGCCCATTCCTTTTTTTGTGACCGCGGATCTGGAAGGCTGTGTCAGCCCTTTCGGATTCATCCGCCAGTTTACCCCTGCATCGGAGATTGATACAGTAGAAGAAGCATTTGCAAAAGGTGTTGAGGAAGGGCAGTTTTTACGACGGTTAGGTTTCAATCTTAATTTTGCTCCGGTAGTGGACTTGAAAGATGATATCTGGAAGTGCCGCTCTTTCCCGGGAAATGAAACCAAGATCTCCGAACTTGCACAAGCATATCTGACTGGGTTGCAGACGCAGCAAGTATTGGCGACCGCCAAGCATTATCCGGGAAAGACTCTCATCGTCAAAGACCCGCATAAATATGTGGTAGCGGCTGAGATCGGCAAAAAGGATGTCTATCCCTATGGGTATTTAGTAGAGAAGGGCGAAGTGAAGGCGATCATGGTAAGTCATATCATAACCTCGGGAGAAATCGATTCTCAAGGGGTTCCTTCGGTAGTGTCAAAGAAAGTGCTTGATGAGCTACGCAGCAATTTTGATGGATTGATCATTTCCGATGAGATACATATGCTGGGACTGAAAAGATTTTATAACTCTATCGATGAGATGTATGTCGCAGTATTCAAAGCCGGCAATGATGTGGTGCTTAATTTCGATAATAATCCGAATGAGATCTACCGCATGATCCAAGTGGTCAAAGCGGCTGTTGAACGTGGAGATATTCCGGAAGCGCAGATCGATGCGTCGGTGGCCAGAATCTTAGAAGCCAAAGGGTTTACGGTTCGCTGAGCAGGAAGGGGTCTTCCGCTAACTCTATTTTTTCTTGTTCATATGCCAAGCATTCCTGGGGGGTTGAACTGTCCATCTTTAGGAATTCCGTGCAGAGGTGTTTCATCAACTGGTCGGCACTCTGATGTCCTTCAAAGACTTTTTCTTCGATCACTAAAGCAGGAAATTGGGTGATGTTGTAGTTGGTAAGAAGCGTCTTGATCATCGGCTCTTCGGTAAAACCAGAATCTAAAGAGAAGACCAGCACTTTATTGTCAAATTTTTTCTTGAGGTAGATGAGGATATCTCCCTGGGTCTCGTCTTTATTTTGGTCATAGAAGTATAATATCTTAACATTATCCTGCGAGCATTTTTTATCTATGTCTTTTGCCAGAAGATAGAATTGGATCTCCGTCAGAAAGTAATCCTGCAGCTGCAACTTAAATTCCTCTTCATTGAATAAGGCTTTTTTCTCATAATCGATGATGATGGCAACCTTTTTCCCCAATTCATTGATGTTGTTTTCCAGGATGGTGTGCAAGGTCTTGCAATCGGTCAATCCTGAAGCGATATAGCTATGCTGGAGCTGCAGGCTGCGCAAAGTGACCTTTTCCGTGAGAGCGATCTGCTTGGCTGAACTTAACCGGAGGTTTTCGACGAAAAGACCGGCTACTACACCTCCAGAGAAGACCAATAAGGTAAGGATAAAAGCTAGGATATACTTCTTGACGCTTGTTTTTCGTTCCAAACCGCCCATGGAGAGTTCGGAGAGATGATGATTTATATGGTTTGTGGTGCTTTACGTATAGCTTATTCCAGTAAATGATGGTTTTTATATCTAGTGATGGCTGGATAAGATTGGCCAGTCACTGCATCATTGAAAGCCCATCTTTTTCCCTGGAGAAATTCTTCTGGAGAAGCGTAGATCAGGGTGTAATCCTGGACTTCTCTCTTTTTTTGTTCGGCTCCAGGTTTAAACTGCTTGACCACTAACTGAGTATGGTGGGGATCAAAGGCCAATGGATCAAAATCCTGCAGTTGTTTTGCATCTTCAACCTTAAACCAGCTGAGCTTTCCTTGGTCTCGGCCAGGGATCGATCGATAGCCTACGCCGGGTAGTTTTTCGTTAGCCGGTAATGCTGGCGCGATGCTCAATTGAAGATTTATTTCTCCTC
>JAUSJN010000054.1 GCA_030647325.1 Nanobdellota archaeon
CAAATAGAACTTTCCGACCGCGCTCCTATTAGAGATGCTTGCGAAGAACTAGGAGTTTTATTCGGCTGCCGTTCAGGATTGTGCGGAACTTGCATGATCGACATAGTTGAAGGAGAAGAAAATCTTTCCGAATTAAGCGAAGAGGAAGTAGCCATGGATAGGGATAGGGCACATCGTTTGGCTTGTCAGACTAAAATAAAAAAAGGAACAGTTACTATTAAATTTTAATGTTTAGGAGGAAAAAATGGAATCAAACAAATTGGAAATCAACACACCAGCGCCGAAATTTGAAGCGAAAGTATTTCAGAATGATGAGATCAAAACCATAAAATTAAGCAACTACCATGGAAAATGGGTGGTGTTAGTATTTTACCCTGCCGATTTTACTTTCATCTGCCCTACCGAGTTAGGAGAATTGGCGGATCATTATGAGGAATTGAAAAAAATCAATGTGGAAGTCTTGAGCGTCAGCACCGATACGGTCTTTACCCACAAGGCGTGGTGGGATAATTCTGCGACCATCAAAAAAATAAAATTTCCCATGGTAGCCGATCCGAATGGGCAGATCTGCCGCAGCTATGGGACCTACATCGCTGAAGAAGGATTGAGTCTGCGGGGAACCTTCATCATAGATCCTGACGGGATCTTGAAAGCATTTGAACTGCATGACAACAGTATCGGCAGAAGCGCGAAAGAATTATTACGGAAGATCAAAGCGGCGCAGTTTGTCAGGGAACACGGCGGAGAGGTCTGCCCTGCAAGTTGGGAACCGGGAAAAGCGACCTTGAAACCAGGATTGCATTTAGTAGGAAAAATTTAGGAGGAAAGAGACATGGCATACACCGCGCAAAACTTTGATAATTTATTAGGATTGAAAGGATTCAGCGACCAGTTATTACAAAATCATTTCAAATTGTATCAGGGATATG
This sequence comes from Nanobdellota archaeon, assembly GCA_030647325.1. GTDB lineage: Archaea > Nanobdellota > Nanobdellia > Woesearchaeales > GW2011-AR9 > JACPIL01. The sequence goes on from JAUSJN010000054.1 coordinate 930, forward strand.
TTACCAACACTAACAAATTGATCGAATTGTTAGATAAACTTGAGTCAGGAACTCCAGAATATTCTGAACTGCAAAGGCGCTTCGGCTGGGAGTTTAATGGCATGCGGATGCATGAATTGTATTTTGGTAATATGATCAAAGGCGGCAAGGCCTTGAACAAAAATTCTTCCTTAGCTAAAGAACTAATTAAAACGTATGACAGCCTCGAGAACTGGGAAAAAAACTTCAAAGCGGTTGGCGCGATGAGAGGAATAGGTTGGGCGGCGCTGGTGTACGACCAAAAACAAAAAGAATTTTTTAACCTCTGGATCAACGAGCATGATGTCGGCCATTTAGCCGGAACTGTTCCCTTGCTGATCATGGATGTTTTTGAACATGCCTTCATGCTTGACTATGGATTGAATCGGGCGGATTACATCAAAGCGTTCATGGAAGCGGTTGACTGGGATGCGGTGCAGAAGCGCTTTGAGAAAGCGCAGCATTAGTTTTCCTGGATTCTTTTTTCTTAATATTTTTAAACTGAGGCCATAAAAGCTCTTTTATGACCTTATACGGCTTGGATTTAGTACGAGATCAAGATGGAAAATACCATCTTCTGGAAATAAATGGGATTAGTTCTGGAATGAAAGGTTTTGAGTACATTTATGGCGATAATAGGGTGGAAGAGAAGGTTTTTGAGATGCTGCAAAAGCGTTATGGGAATCTTACCGTCAATGACGGGACCTATGCAGAACTGCAATATAAAAAAGAACATCCTTTCAAATATGCTCTGGATACCGTTAGGGATAAAATCCCGTTTCTACGTAAAAAAAATCTTGCCTGGCTGAAATTACGTTCTTTACCCACGGCGCGTACAGATTGGGTCTTAGAGGAAGTTCCTTATTCCAAGGGGCGTATTTTCCCTTTTGATCCTTATATTGGGCAGGAATCAGCAGTATTAAGTACGCATTATAATGAAGAACTGTCTCACCCTTTAGTAAATCCATTTCTTACTGAAGCGATCGCCGCTAATAAATTTTTCACCGATCAAGTTTTAAGAAATTCTTCTATAGGGGAATTAGTCCCGCCCTCGACACTTCTTGGTTTGGGCTTTACCCACGAAGAGGAATTGGCAGAGCTTCTAGAGAGCGCTCCTTCCTTTGTCATAAAGCCAATATTGGGCACACAGGGAAGAGGACTAGAATTCCTCACCAGGGAAGATGCAAAAAAGCATCAACTCAGCCGCGGCCCCATAGAGCTTCTTAGTCCTCTTAATCAGATAAAGGCCTTATACGCAAATCCTGAAGATCTGTTGTATGTTGAGGATCTAGCCAAGATGGGCTTATTCTCATTTCAACATGGATTAGGGATCATCCAGCCTTTCATTGAATCTAAACGTCTTTTTGAAGGGATGGAGATGTATAGCTGCATCCGGGCTATTGTGTGCAACGAACAGTTCGTGGATGCGTATCTAAGAGTGAGTCCCCTAAAGAAAGCTAACTTATCTCAGGGAGCCCAGGCGTATCCTTGCAAAGACAAAGATGAGATCGTTTCTTTATCAGAGAAAATTGTCGCAGTCTTTGAAGAAGAATGTTTCAGGTATGATCCAAAAAGTTTCCGGCAAGAACTGTATGGCCAGTACATCGAATCCCGGGGGAAGACCACTTTAGAAATGAAAAACAGAGATATCTTCAGCGGATTATCGACTCTGCTTGTAAATGTCACCAGCGGACTAGAACGCCGTTTACCGTAATACGATCTTCTCGGCAATAACTTCTTTTTCTCCTTTATACTCTTCAACCTGCCCGGTCAGCTCAACATGATCTCCTTCCCGGAGATAGATGCTGCTGTCCGGGAATAAGATAATATCAGTGTAGACGATCTTCTCTCCTTCCAGTTCAAAGAACACTGCTTTATCCGTCACTTTAAGATTTTTTACTGTACCTTTCATCGCCACTTTTTCAGTAATAGCCACCGTCTCCAGATCAGCGGCAGATTCAAGATCCAAACCTTGGGCATACACCAACAGAAAACTTAGGCCAAGTACGGTGATGATGAGAGATAGCCTGACCAGCGTTTTTTCTTGCATGTTCTGTCCGCCGGCATACTTATTATATATATTTCTACACTGCAGTACATCAAATACTGCATTTTAAGTCCTAAATGTTTATATAGACTTTACTCCTTTATGATAGCATGTCCGAAGAAAGAGTAACCCAGTTAAGAGAAAATTTGTTCCAGCTAGAGCGCCGGATACGGCCGCTGGAATGGGACGCAGGCAGGAACCAGATCAATGAGTTCAAGAAACAGCAGTTAGGAAGATTGAAAGAAGAATTCACTGTCTTACAACAAGAATTGCATGGTCTGGAAAAACCATAAAACAAAGTAGATCCCTGTCTAGGGATTTCCAAGATTTACCTCAACATTTTTAAACTTCCATCAATTTAATCTATAAAAGAGGAGGATGGGGATGAAATCGGTTATTTCTCTGCAGGAAAAAGCACATGCGCAGTCTCTGAAGGAACTATTTAATTATTATAATGCCTCTGAAAAAGGCCTTTCTAACCATGAAGCGGAACAGCGATTGCATTCTTTCGGCTTCAATGAACTTCAGGCTGCTAAAGAAGACAGTCCCCTGAAGATACTGTTGCGCCAATTTTCCAGCCCCTTAGTGATAATTCTTCTGGTCGCAGTGATCATTTCGTATCTGCTTGGCGAAAAGGTGGATGCGGGAATCATCACTATCATCGTCATAGTCAATGCCATCCTGGGCTTCATACAGGAATACCGCGCAGAAAAGACCTTGGAAGCGCTGCAAAAAATTGCCTCGCCTAAAGCAGTAGTGCTCCGTGAGGGAAAGGAGACCATCATCGAGAGCAGGAATGTTGTTCCCGGTGATATCATCGTCTTTAAAGTCGGCGATAAAATCTCTGCTGACGCGCGGCTGATCGAAGTGCACGACGTAAAGATGCAGGAAGCGGTGCTTACTGGCGAGTCACAGCCGGTCACCAAAAATATCGAAGTGTTGGATGCAAAGAAAGGGTTAGCCGATCGGCGAAACATGATCTATACTTCTACCATCGTCAGTAATGGCCGGGGAAAAGCGCTGGTCACCGCGGCGGGGATGAAAACGGAAGTAGGAAAAATCGCCCGTGATATCGCCGAGACGGAGGAAAAGATCTCTCCTCTGCAGGAAAATATCCAAGTGATGGGAAAATATCTCTCTATCGCCGTAGTGGTAGTCGCTATCGTCGTTTTTTTAGTTGGGATCGCGCAGGGATTAGGATATACCCTGATGTTCCTGACCGCAGTAGCTTTAGGCGTAGCGGCTATTCCTGAAGGGCTTCCTGCTATCATCACTATCTCGCTTTCCTACGGAGTACAGAAAATGGCCAAGCGCAATGCGCTGATTCGGAAACTTCCTTCCGTGGAGACGCTGGGCAGCGTCGATGTCATCTGCACTGATAAGACCGGCACGCTGACCCATAATGAGATGACCGTGACCAAGATCTGGCTCAACAACGCGCTGTATGATGTGACTGGTTCAGGGTATGAAGCAAAAGGCTCCTTCATGCTTGACAATAAAGCTGTCAAGCCGGATTCTCTGCAGATCATCCTCAAAATAGGAGCGCTTTGCAATGATGCTGAATTTGATAAGAAAAAAAAAGTGATTGGCGATCCGACTGAGGCTGCCTTGTTAGTATCAGCAGAAAAAGCCGGCCTCCTGCGGACAAAACTGGAACAGGAAGAACCGCGCGTGGATGAGATCTCCTTCTCTTCAGAAAGGAAGATGATGACTACCATCCATCAGACTAAGTTCGGGAAAGTCTCTTACACCAAAGGGGCTCCTGATATTCTGCTGAAAAACTGTAACAGTATCCTGATCAATGGCAGCGTGCAGCGTTTAGACAAGAAGAAAAAAGAAGAGATCCTGCATCAGAATGAAGTCCTGGCGGGAAATGCGCTTCGCCTGCTCGGATTTGCCTACAAGCCGAAAGTCCAAGGAAAAGAAGATGCGGAAAAAGATATGATCTTCGTCGGACTGCAGGCCATGATCGATCCGCCGCGAAAGGAAGTGAAAGAAGCGATACAGAAATGTATTGATGCTGGAATACGGGTCATCATGATCACCGGGGATCAATTGAGCACTGCCAAAGCCATCGCCGCCCAGATAGGAATCACCGGAGATGCTCTCAGCGGTGAGGAATTGAACCAACTGAAGAATCTTACTGCCCATATAGAAGACATCAACATCTTCGCTCGGGTAGATCCTGAACACAAGCTGCGCATCGTTGAAGCATTAAAGAAAAAAGGCCATAAAGTGGCGGTCACCGGAGACGGGATCAATGATGCTCCTGCTTTGAAAAGAGCGGATATCGGCATCGCCATGGGCGTGACCGGGACTGATGTGGCGAAAGAAGCAGCAGATATGATCTTGCTTGACGATAATTTTGCCTCTATCGTCAATGCGGTAGAAGAAGGGAGAGGGATTTACGATAACCTCCGGAAGTTTGTCAATTACTTGCTCTCCAGTAATTTCGCCGAGATTTTAGTTATCTTCTTGGCCATGGTCATCTTTGCTCCTTTTTTTGGTTTGGGCCTGCCGCTGACTCCTATCCACATCCTCTGGATAAATTTAGTCACTGATGGTCTGCCGGCAGTAGCCTTAGGCGTGGATCCATTTCAAAAAGAGATCATGAAACGAAAACCGCGCGAGTATGAGGAATCTATCATCAACAAAGAGATGATCATCAGTATCCTGACTTTAGGGATGCTGATCGCTTTTGTGGTACTCTTTTTATTCTGGTCGTACCGGAATGCTATCCCGGGAAAAGCGCAGACCATGGTCTTTACCGCCTTGGTGGTATTTGAGCTAGTGCGTTTACACATGATCCGGATGCATTATCATCTGTCTATTTTTTCAAATGGTTATCTAGTGGCAGCAGTAGTGCTTTCCCTGGTTCTTCAGGCTATTGTAATGTATGTGCCTTTCCTTGCCGGCTCCCTCGGAGTGGTGCCTTTAGGGTTCATGGATTGGGCATGGATAGGTATCGCAGCAGCAGGAATAGTGGGGTTGAATTGGATCATACATAAAGTAAGGAAGCTTAATTTTGTGTGATTTTAAAGCTAAACATTTTTAAATGCAAGCTCAAAATAAGAATGATAGCTGAGGCAGCATAAGCGTGATCCAGAAAGGATCTTTAGCCTCGGGAGGAAAAACATGGAATTAAAATTAGTATTAGGGACAAAGGACGGAAAGTCTTATCAAAAAGAAGTAAAAGATGCCGCTGCAGAAGCGTTGCATAACAAAGTTATCGGGGACACTGTTTCTGGCGAAGAACTTGGTTTTCCAGGATACGAATTCTTGATCACCGGCGGTTCTGACAAGTGCGGATTCCCCATGCGGAAAGGCATCCAGGCAGCCCGTAAGAGAATAATCGCGGGGAAAAGCGTTGGTTTTTCAGGCTTAGATCGCAATAAGAAGAAGCAGCCAGGATTGCTCAATAAGAAAACTGTCTGCGGTGAAAGGATCTCAAAAATAATCCATCAGGTCAACCTGAAAGTATTGAAAGAAGGATCTCAGCCATTGGTCGAAGAAGCTGCGAAAGGGCAGTAAAATTTATTTTCTCTTTTCTGTCAAAATATGACTGGGCTGACCATCGGTCAATAGACCGATGGCATGTTCGCTTCGCTCACAAGAAAATTGAAAACTATCAATTTTCTGTGCTGAAATTAAATCGTTGTTTCATTTCATGCACCGCCCAGCCTAATTTTGAGCACGCATGAAATTTGAAAAATATCAAATTTCAGCGCTGAAAATAAATCTTTGTTTATTTTCATGCGCAAGAAGTCCACACATTGATAAGTGGTTTGCTTGCAAACCACCACCCTATAGAGTGGTGGAATTCTCCGCGTTTAAATCAACTCCAAAACAAAAAATTTTTAAACCCCTTTTATTTTCCTATAAGGTATAATGGCTACAGTCAATCAATTCCTCAGTAATTTTCAACAACAAGTAATGTTATTCAACCGTAGGTCAGCTGCCTTTTTCTCCTTTCTGGGGATGAAGCTCAAGAATTTCAGCTCTTTGACCGTCCAGGAACAGATCTCGTTCGGTTTTATCGGCATCGGCCTGGTATTGATCGTAACATCGATAGTTTTATTTTTGGTATAGAGGTACAAACATGAATCTAGAAGAAGAAGAACAACCACAATTGCAGGGAAAAATCAATCCTTTTAGGGGATCACAGCAATCTACAGAAAAGATTATTCCTTTAAAGGGATTACCGAGGCCTAAGCAGCCGCAACAGGAGAAAAGTAAGCTTCAGGACAAGCCTCAAGGTAAAGAAGGCAAAGAATTTACTATCACTCTAAAACCCTGGAAGTTTGTAAAAGGATTTTTAATCTTAGTTTTGCTTCTGGGTGTTTTCTTCGCCGGCCGTCTTAGCGTCGGAGAAGGTTCTGTTCTCCCTGATTTTTCAACCTATTTCAGCAGCGATTCCGGTCCTTCTGGTTTAGCCACTGGTGATACAGAAGAAGCAGAAGAGCAGGAAGCAACTACGGAAGCAGCTGAAGAAGTTCCAGCTGAACCGGTAGTAGAAGAAAATGCGACCGAAGAGACTCAGCTTGCAGAGGATGAAACTGCGTTACCAGCAGAAGAGACCGAAGATAAACCTGAGAAATTTGTTGATGAAGAGTATTCGCAAGTAACCTTATCTCTTGATGGCGTCTATAAAGACTGGAAAGGGACCTGGGGAAAGATAAAAGGCGTAAAGTATACTATCACTAATAACGAAGTTGGAACGGTCAAACCGCATCACTTTTCCATGATTGTGGAAGGATACGAAGACGGAGAGAAGCATTTTGATGTGGGTATTGCTTCTCAAAGGATCAAATCAGAGAAAACTGTAAGCGATGAAGCTGCAGTTACTGGCGGATTTGCGTATAGTCCAGTGACTATTCCGGACGGAGATTTGACCAAAGTGCGGATCTCTTTATTCCTTCTTGATGTTAATGGGGAGACTATGGCTTCTGTGCATCAAGACATGGATCTAAGCGGAAATTAATTTTTTTATCTTTCTTATTTTTCTTTTACCATTTCTAGCCTTGATTTTTAACTTTAAATTTTCTTTTAACTTTAAATCGTTAAGTATATATATCTCAAAAATTTAATCAGCAGTATGGCCGATATACTGGAAGTGATCAAATCACGGAGAAATGTTACCCAGTTTCTTCCTAAGTTTGTTTCCTGGGAGAATATTTCTCGGGTCTTAGACGCAGGACGGCATGCTCCCAGTTGCGGTAATATCCAGAATTGGAAATTCATTGTCGTTCTCAAGCCTGAGATGAAGCAGGAGATCGCTGCCGCTTCTTATGATCAATATGAAATCGCCGCTGCCTTTGCTCTCATAGTAGTTTGTGCTGAACCGGAAAAAGCAGAACGCTATTATGGGGAAAAAGGAAAAACATTCTATTCAGTGCAGAATTGTGCGGCTGCGGCGCAGAATATGCTATTAGAAGCGCATGCTCTCGGTTTAGCCACCAGATGGGTGGGAGCATTTGATGAAGCAAAAGTAAAAGAACTTCTTAAAATTCCTGAAGAAGTGGAAGCGCACACCATCATTGCTCTTGGCTATGCTAAAGATGTTCTGGCTAAACCACCCAAATATCCTCTGGAAACGTTAGTCTATTTCGGAGCATGGAGAGCCAAGATAGCAGATCCGGCCAAGTATCTGAATGATATTGCCACTATCCTGGCTAGAAAAGCGCACTCTACATCTGAGGCGATCAAGAAAGGGCAAGAGTATGTGGTGGAAAAGGTTAAAGAAGTTGTAGGGAAGAAGGAATAAGAACAATAACTTTAGTCTTTCTTAAACGGTGTAAATTCGTTAGGGTAAAGATACACGACCGGGAAATAATCTTCTGAATCTCCGCATTTTCTTTCTCCGGAAGTTACGAGACTGGAAGAGGCCTTTGGGCCAAGGCAATAATGTGTAGCATGGCTGGGTCTTTTCATAGTGCTACCTACCAACTGAATCTTACCTGTTCTTTCTGCAGAGTAGGGATCGTCTTTTAGCAAGTAATGGTCTGATTTTCTCACTTCGGTATCATATGAAACAGTCACTAAACCAACGCCGGCAAAGGCTAAACTTAACATTGGTCTGTTATCTGCGCTAACATATTTTTCTCTATCTTCAGACCAGAATACTTCAGTTATCTCATCTAACTTAAGCTCTTCTGCTACTTTTCTCGGTAGATCTTCTTTTCGTAGATTTTTCATAGTAAGCGCCTCAAAAAACATACCGTAAACTCACTTAATAAGAATTTAGCTTTTCTAAGCTATCTGTCTGGTTTTTATCAAAAATAAGCTCAAATGACTATCTATCTTCTGCAATATATATTTTAAAGAAAAATAATATTTAAATATAAGTAGTACATTACTAAACTCAAAAGGGTTGGTCGCCCTTGATTAGTTATTTGGTCCGTACTCGGTCAGTTGAGTTTTGTACTTACTTTCTGTTTCTTGTAAGCTAATTTCTCATCCATAATTGGTCAGATTATGCACGACAAACTTGAGAATAGAACAGTAGAACTAGTATATAATAATTTATGTACTAGAGAATATAGTTCTCAAACTGAGAACTATTAAAAAGGGTGGACACACAAAAAATTTGAGGTGGTAAGAATGGATTTTTTAGTTGAAAGGGCATTGCAAAACGCACCGGCAGAGGACGATTTTGCACATATGAGTCAAGCGAATATTAAGGTTATTGGAGTAGGCGGAGCCGGCAACAACATGGTTGGCTGGTTATACAAAAAAGGAATAAAGGGAGCAGAAATTATCGCTACCAACACCGATCATCAGCACTTGCAGATAACAGGAGCTGACAAGAAATTTCTTATTGGTAGAGACTGCACTAGAGGACTTGGATGCGGCGGATTCCCTAACAAGGGAGCAGAAGCAGCTCAGGAATCCTTGATGGCATTGAAAGAAGCCCTGAAAAGCGCAGATATGGTTTTCGTTTGCGCAGGTATGGGCGGTGGGACAGGAACAGGAGCAGCTCCAGTAGTGGCGCAAGTCGCTAAGGATACTGGCTCAATCGTCATCGGGACTGTCACTATGCCTTTCAATATCGAGCGCGCTAGGTGCGATAAGGCAGAATTCGGACTGCAGCAGTTGCGACAAGTCTCTGATACTGTTATCGTCATCGATAACAACAGGCTAGTGCAGATTGCTGGTAACTTACCGATCCAACAAGCTTTTGCTGTAGCTAACGAATTAGTAGCTACTATGATCAAAGGTATCGTTGAGACTATCGCTGTACCTTCACTGGTCAATCTGGACTACGCAGACGTAAAAGCAATTATGTCTAACGGCGGAGTTGCAGCCATCGGTGTAGGAAGCTCAGATACGAACAACCGCGTAGAAGAAGCAGTCAAGGGAGCTTTAAGCAATCCTTTGCTTGACATCAACTACGAAGGAGCTACCGGAGCTTTGATCCACGTCACAGGTGGACCAGACATGACTCTCGATGAAGTCAGCCGGATTGGTGAATTGGTGACTGAATCCTTAGATGATGACGCTAACGTTATCTGGGGAGCTCGGGTTGCTGACGAAATGAAGGGCAAACTTACGGTGATGACCATCATCACTGGTGTCAACTCACCATGGATCTTGGGAAAGCTTGACAACAGGCATTCACAACAACGGGCGAAGAGCTTAAGCAAAGAACTAGGCATAGAACTGGTTTAAGCAGTACGCAAGTAGAAGAAAAGGGGGGTGTCCACCCTCTTTTTTTTTTAATTTCTTTCCGATCAACTCACGATCAAAAAAGAGATCTTGCCCTGCGTCTTTGTTCTTATCACCGCCCCTACGTGAAGACTTCCGCAGGGCATGATTTTTTTATTATTTTTATGGTAAAAAAGTATTTATCTTACTTTCTATGAGATTAACCAGTTTGACTCTGTCTGTAACTAAGAGATATATAATTAGTGTAACAATAATTACAAAAACGAGTGCCTTTGAATATTTGTTTAGAAAATCTAAACAATTAGTACTAGAGGAGATTATTCTACTTAAAAATTTATGATGATTGTCCTTATAATGTAAATCAACTAGGAACTGAAAAAATGAAGTTTCTTTTTTTACACCCATTACAGCTTGAACATATTCAATATTTTCCAGATATCCTTGTTTCTCCTTTAGTTTATCATTGAATTCTAAGATAATGTACTTAATCTGAGAATAAGATCTTTTATCAATTATGCTTCCGAGTTTGTCAAAAAATTCTTGAAAGTCTTTGTTGCTAACATCAATATTAAGTTCGCTAACTATCCTCCTTAAAAAAGGAGAAAGAACTTTAATTTCATCTTCTTTATAATAAAAACCACCAATATTTCTTATTAAATTATTTATGTGTTTTTTTGTTTCGTTAATTTCTTTTGATTTTCTTATTTTAAAGATTGCAAATCTAATTAAGGCTTCTTTACTTAAAAAACCACTCGGAATAAAAATATAAAAAACTAAGACCAAGAACATACCTAATAAAAAGAAAAAGAGTAGAATAAATTTTATCCAAAGACTAGACCAACTGATAAATATCCCTATTCCCATTAATATTGTTAAAGTGAGAAGAATGGGGAATAAAATAATCAAAAATAGAGTAATTAAAAAAAGGATTAACTTAAAATAGTTATAATTATTGATATTCGCCTTTCGCCATACTTTATCTAAAAACTTAATAGTTCTATCTTTTTCTGAAATTTTATCTAATATAGAAGAAATTAATTCTGTAAACCAGGTCATTGTTTAAATAGTGGTGTTTTTTATTTATAATTCTTTCCTGGCGAAAAAAAGGAAAATTGACTTAGTGAACTTTCATAAGAAAATTTATGGGTTCTTTGAAGAAGAGAAGAATGTATCGCACGCAGATCAACAAAATTATTTGAATTTACTTGAATAAGAAAATACCAACAAAAACGTTTAAATAACCAAACCTTCTTCTCAAGGCGTATGTCGTCCAAGAAAAGCACCTTAGGGATCACTGTAAAAAAAGACCAGGATTTCTCTGAATGGTACACCCAGCTTCTGCAAAAAGCAGAATTGATAGAATACTCTGCCGTTTCCGGCTGTTACATCCTGCGTCCTAATGCCTATCACATCTGGGAAAAAGTGCAGGAATTCCTTGACAGATTGATCAAAGCTGATGGAGTGAAAAATGCCTATTTCCCTTTACTTATCCCGGAAAGCCTGTTAGCCAAAGAAGAAAAACATATCCAGGGATTTGCTGCAGAAGTCGCCTGGGTGGAATCAGGAGGACATTCTAAATTACCTGAACGGCTGGCTATCCGTCCGACTTCAGAAACTATCATCAATGACACCTATGCCAAATGGATCCGTTCGCATCAGGATTTACCCTTGCGATTGAACCAATGGTGCAATGTGGTACGCTGGGAATTCAAACATCCTGTCCCTTTCCTCAGAAGCAGAGAATTCCTCTGGCAGGAAGGCCATACTGCTTTTGCTACCAAAGAAGAAGCGGTGAAAGAGACCTACACGATTTTAGATTTCTATGAAAGAGTGTTTACCGAATTATGTGCCCTTCCAGTTCTGAAAGGAAGGAAAGCAAAAACAGAGACCTTCGCCGGAGCAGATTATTCGCTTTCTTTAGAAGTATTTTTGCCTAACGGCAAAGCCATCCAGGGCTGCACCTCCCATCATCTCGGGCAAAATTTTGCCAAGGCTTTCAACATCACTTTTCAAGATGAGAAACAGCAATCACAATATGTCTGGCAGAATTCCTGGGGTCTTGCCACGCGTCTGCTGGGGATCATGATCATGATGCATTCTGATGATAAAGGATTGGTGTTACCGCCAAGACTAGCCTTGACCCAAGCAGTGATCATCCCTATCCTATTTGATGATTCTCGAGTTAAGGTCTTGAAAGAGGCGCAGAAAATAAAATCGGCCTTGGAAAAGAAAGGCATCTCAGTACATCTTGATGATCGTGAGGGTTATTCTCCGGGCTGGAAGTTCAATGAGTGGGAGATGAAAGGTGTTCCAGTGAGGATTGAATTAGGTCCAAAAGATCTTGAAAAGAGACAAGCTATGGTAGCGCGTCGGGATACCGGAGAGAAACAAGCTCTCTCTCTGGCTGGTGTAGATGCTAAAATAAAACTATTGCTGGAACAGATGCAGCAGGACTTGCATGTAAAGGCTGAAAAATTCCTCCAACAAAGTATCGTCAAAGCAGAAAACCTGAAAGATGCAGAGAAAGCAGTAAGTGCAGGAAAGATTGCTTTCGTACCCTGGTGCGGAACTGAAAAATGCGAAGAAAAGTGGAAGGAGCGTACTAACGCTAAATCATTGAATTCTCCATTAGAGCAACCGAAGATGAAAAGTGGCCAGTTATGTTTTGCTTGCAAAGAAAAAGCTAATTCTTGGTTTTATATCGGAAAGAGTTATTGATAGGATTTAAGCAGATCATCTGCTAAAGAACTCAGGTGAGAAGAGTGAGAAAGATTTTTTACATAATGAATTTTATCTGCTTTGTATAATGCCAATATGCCCCCAATATGAGCTACATCTTCTTCATTATCATATTTCATGAATGGATCTAATAAAAATCTCTCTGCACGTAAGGCCTGAACAAGGCGATGGCCAAGCCCTAGATGTATCAAGGCATGGGTCGCTTCATGACCTAAAACCAGCAAGTTTGTAATAATATCAACATCCCTTATAAAAATCGTGGAAAACTTTTCTTTCTCTAATTTACCACGTGCACATATCCCGTATACTCTTGGTCCATACTGCTCGTTTTTATGAGGAAAACTCAATTGCTGGAATACCTTTTCTGTATGAGTTGTTAGATCACTGACTATGCCATCATTCCTGAAATATTGGTTTGAGTTAAGTTGGATGGTTAGGTCTAATCCAGGTAAGGTAATCTCTCCAGTTTGATAGCCTAATGCTTTGAAATCAGTCATTGTAGATTATTGATATCTATATACTGTAACTTTTCCAGTCGCACAATCAAGGTGAACTTCGCGCCCGATGGGGACGATGCCGGTATCTTCTCCAACGATAGGAATTTTTAATTCTCCCAGTCTTTTTCTGATCATTGCGGAAATCCCGATCTCTCCCTGGCTTTCTCCCGCCAGCGTGGCTTCTAGATCTGCATAGTCTTTGGTGATTGCTGATGCTAAAGTATCCACAACATTTCTATGATACATACAAGAGGGGATTTCATCTCTCTGTCCCTGAGTCAAATGAGCTAAAGCTCCCTTGCCCAGCTGCGCTGAATATACGGTTACTGCAAGGCAGGGTCCCAGGCCAGGAGTCCATAACATAGTGCCGTCTATCCCGATCTTGTACTCATCCCAGTCTACATACGTTCCAGAATCGCATGGGCGGCTTTCTGGAAACCCTTCTATGATCTCAAATTCGGCCATAAGCTCTGATTCTCTCAATTTTATATAAATCTTACTAGTAGTTACTGATTAGTGGTAAAATGGACAAAAGGTTTATAAATCACTAATAGATTTTAATAGGAACTATGGGATTAAAGGAGGAAAAAAATGAACAAAAAATCTACGCCAGAAATATACGAGAAGACACGAGTTTACGCACAATCAGATGAAATTCCATTGTTGCAGGCTTATTTAGAAGAATGTCTGCGAAAAACCATAGAAACCGTGCAGGATCATAGGATCTTAAGGCTTCAGGCTTTTAAAAGGCAGTACGAGCCCTTCCGAGCGGAAGTAGAAGCTCTTGCTGCTAAATCGAGAATTGAAAAGATTTTAGAAGCGGCAATCGCAAACAACGAAGCTGAGGCAGATAAACAGTATGGATACTTACTTACTTCAATAAGTTCTGCTGCACCGCTTCATCCTCAATTTAAAGAGACCATTGCCCCTGCCTATAGAAAGCTGGATGAAGTCTTAGAAGCGGTAGAAAAAGCAATACATTCTGATAACGCCAAGCTTGCTTTAACCCTATGTAAGGTAGGTGATTACCTCGCTTACAAAAGTGGAGCGGCATCGGAAGTAAAACAATCAATTGAAGAAAAAAAAGATAGAGCACTATTGAAGTATCTTCGGGCTTAAGATGAGACTGACCGTAAGTTTTTCCTTGAATGAAGAGACTCTCGCCAAGATGCGAGAACGGCTTAGAAACGGCAATAGCTACCGCAATAAATCCCATTTAGTGGAATGCGCGATAGAGAAGTTTCTGGGAGAAGAAAATGTATAGAAATAATGAATTAGGAAATGTACTTCGTGAGCAGCATGAAGAAGCGAAAGCTACCTTGGAAGAGATGGCGGAAGAAAGAATGAATGTAAATTCTGATAGCAGTGAAAAAATAGGCGATGCTTTAGAAACAATGGGATTTGAGAAGAAAGAATTAGGTCAAGTTATAATGAGGGTGATCTTAAGTTCACATCGTGTTCAGGTTTATGTACGTCAAAAAAACGACATTACTGAAATTCTATTCGATGATTTATCAATACTGGGTAAAAGTTTATATCAGATTCCAGCAGGACAAAATGTTCAGGAATGGTATAATTCTATTCCAGATCTGGATGAGTGGAAAAAAAAATATTACTCCAGGATAGGTACCATGGGCTTATCTACAATGATGGGAGGTGCGCTTATAGGTTCATTATTGGGTTATTTTATTGCTGGAGAAGCTGGAGCTCTTTTAGGTAGCGTTGTTTTACTCTCAATTGTAGGTGGTGGAGCTTTAGTCTACCGAGGTAAAAAACATCCTCTATACAACCAACTCATCGCTTCAGGACCAGATGCTTTACGCTACATCGCTAACAATACTGAATACGAAGCTCCTCAATTGCGAATCGCAACAAAGTCTAGAATAATCGATGCTGAATTTACAGATGAAAATGCTGAAGCAGAACAATACCAAGAACAAGTAAGAGAAACATTGGCTATTGAAGAAACTGAAAAGCAAGAAAAATAAATAAATCTAAAATGATCTCAGATACACTAAAAACAGGAGAAGGACCTTTACATGATTTTGATGTAGCTGATGCTACGCCTTCTACAAGGAGATTTTTAGAAGAGGCTATCACCCAGGTTAATATCCATAGTCGGCCGACCATTGACATGCATCCTGCAAAATATAAAGAAAGAGTTGGCCTCGAATCTATGATCAGGGCTTTAGAAAAAAATAGTTATGAGTTCATGAAGGTACTGCATAATTCTAAACGAAATAAAGTCTTCCTAGTCGAAGAATCAAAAAGTGGAGAGCGAAAAGCAGCAAAATGGTTCAACCAGGCAGAACATTACTTCAAAGAGAAAGAAGCTCAGGAAATTTTGCTCGGGTATGACAGGCATAATAATATTCTGCTTGCCGATAGATTTATCGATGAAGACCGGCTCATAATCTCACCCCATGCCGCGCGCGGAAATCTAGGCGAATTACAGAAAAAAGGCAGATTAACTTTGCCGCAAGTGGAAGTTGTTGCTGCTCATGTCTTAGATGCCCTGCAATATCTTCATGACCATAATCTTATTCATCGTGATGTTAAACTCTCGAATATAGTGTTGGACATCGGAGTTTTTGGTTTAGAGACTTTCCAGCTGATTGATTATGAATTCACCCAGTACGTAGAGTTTCCTATAAGCAAAAATGAAACAGAAGGCATGGTAATCGGCACTCCGCACTATATGGCACCTGAAATATATAGGGGCAAGAATGCTGATTTGCGTAGTGATCTTTATGCAGCTGGTGTTACTTTCTATCACTGCTTAACCGGGCATTTTCCTTTTGACGGGGCTACGGATCTAGAACTATTTCGTAACCATATCAACAAGCCGGTTCCAGATATACGGCAGCACAACCCAGAAATGTCTCTAGCTTTTGAAGAAGTATTTTACAGAGCTCTCGCTAAAAATCCTGCTGACCGATATCAAAGCGCGGTGGAATTTAAGCGAACTCTTTTAGAAGCAGCGAGAAGAAAATGAAAAAAGAAATAATCATCCTGGGAGATATTGAGATGGGCGGCGGGACGCTCACTGACGACTTTATCAGTGATAAGGCTCTTTCCAAACTTATCTACTCGCTCTGCAACAAAAATATCCCTGTAGATCTAATCCTTAATGGCGATACTTTTGACTTCCTGAAATGCCCGTATATAGTGAACAATGCTGCATCCTATCCTCGGCACATCACCAGCGAAGTTTCTTTGGCTAAATTCAGATTGATCTACAATGCCCATACTTCCGTCTTTGAAGCATTGAAAAGATTCGCACAGGAAAAGAAAAACAGGATCTTCTTCATCGTAGGCAATCACGATGCTGATTTAGTTCATCCTGAAATCCAGGAAAACATTAAATTAGTTTTGAAAAGTTCAGGGAATATTATCTTTTCTTTCTACTACAATGAGCATAGTGTTCATACTGAACACGGCCATCAGTACGATTTCCTGAATAAAGTCAATGAAGAGCATCTCTTCCTCAATTACCAAGGACAGAAGATACTGAACATCCCTTGGGTCTCACTGGGCCTGATCAGCAAATTTATGTCCCTGAAAGAACAGTATCCCATGCTGGAACGCATCACTCCTCGTCCGGCGATGTTCTCGCATCATAAGTCGGTGGAGAAGGTAATAACCCGGCATAGCCTCATGTATCTGCTGAAGAGCCTTGCCTACTACCCGATACGATATTATTCCGATCCGACTTATACTTTTCCACGTGAACTGATCAGGGAATTTTACCGTCGCTTGAAAAATGTACACTGGGACATAGATGAGATCGTCACTGTTTTCAAGAAGAAAAGGAAAAGAAAACTTCACCGCAATAAGATCTACATCTTTGGACACGTGCACAAGCGCCATCTGGAGCAGCATGGCGCCATAACTATCATCCATCCTGATACCTGGCGGGATGAATATTTCCTGGACACTCAGACCAGGCAACTTACTTCCAAGTCAAAAAGATATGTGCGCATCATGGTAGAACGAGACCAGAGCCTGCGCTGGGAACTTATCGACATACGCCCTTCCCGCAGCATCCTGCACTTTGATGACGTCATCCGTGATGAGCAGAAGTATGTGCGCGTAGCTGCACAAGAAGAAGGTTATGAGGCGAAGGCATTATGAGCAATACAAAGTATGATCCAAAAATGGCACAGTATGCCTTTGAGGTAAATGCGCGTCTAGGCATTCCCGAAGAGCAGACCGCTTTAGCTATTGCTCAAGCTTGTGGCAAAGAACAAGAATTTCAAGAAGCTTTGAAGGACCGAAAGAAAGGTTGGATATTTCGCCGGCATGGTGAGGATATTACTACCACCTTAGCCATGGCTTGTCTTACACCGCCAGAAAATTCTTCAACATTTATCGAAGGGAAATATATTCTGATGCCCAAAACATCTAGGTACGCACAGGGCGTTCATGCTTTGCAAAATGCTTGTAGAGCAGAAGCTGTTTCAGCTCATCCGCCGTTTATTACGCCTTATGGGAGAACCTATCGTCCTTTGACCTTTAAAGAAAATATTGAAGCAAGGGTACATGATTATGAAAGCAATAAAGATAGCGAAGAGCGATTACGATTATTTCAGCGCTGGAACGATTCCTGCACTGCGATTGCTTATAAGAAAAGAACAACCAAGTTTAAAATAGTACTAAATTCTCAGGAACTTATTACTATTCCAGAAGATTTCAATAGGGATATTATTACAGTTAATTATGATCACACCTGGGGAGTTGAATTAGATAGAAATGATGCAACGTATAATAATCTGCTCACTCCAGCGCAAGTAGAAAATCATCCTGCTTGGTTAGCTGCGCTGGAAGGCGATAGTCATTTATTAAAGACTTACCGGGACATTGTTTTTGCAAATCTAAGCCAAGATAAAGCGATGGGCTTCTGGTTGAGAACTGGAATTTCTGAAGATCAGCTTCGGGCTTTGTTTGTGAACAATCTAAACTATGATTCCGTTGCCAGCGGCAGCAATAATCTAGGCGGCAACGGCTCTTTTCTCCGCGTAGCCCCCGTCGTCGCGCGCTAAAAAATAATCTTTCACTACTTTTTCGCAATAAGAAAGTTTAAATAAATATAGCCCTATAAAAAAAAGATGTTGCATATTGTAGCCGCAAAAAGAGAAGAACCGCTGGAAGATGAGAGATCTGTGCTGGAATTAAAAGTAGAAGAAGTCGGAATTCCAGAGACAGAAGATTTAGGATTTCCTCTCCTTAAGTACCTGCCTTTAGAAGACAGCGTACAGGAATTTATCTATAACGCTAATGCTGCCAATAGTAATCTTTACTCAATCTTACCTTCTCTTAAAGAGGAAGAAGAAGTTTCCGCGCCCGCCCCGGTCAATGACGAATCTGATCCAGGTTCTGCGACAGGCGAAGAGGCCCGGGAACAATTGCAGGAGTCAAAATATGATTCTGTAGTCCCATCTACAGAGATCAATTATGAAGAAAGGAAGAGACTGGCTTTATGGATCATGTTCCATACCGCTGAGTTCAACTTTTTAGAAAACTTTTATGGCCTAAGCCGGAATGTAAATTACCATCCCTTAGCATAAAATTTCAGGAATTCTTCTTCGCTAAAATGCATCTTTCCCGGGATGATCAGGCAATGCGGCGCTTTGCCAAACTCCATCTTCCTTATTTTTTCTAAAGGCCCGGCTTTGATAACTGCATCATCGCTTCCCAATCTGGCGCAGCCGACCACCAAAGTATCTTTTTGAATAAGGTTTTCCTTCTTACGTGATTCGATCTTTTCCAAGATTTCCAAAGCCTGATTCACAGTCATAAATTTATGCTGCTCTGGTTTTAGATCCAACAAGAATAAAGTATGTAATCCTTGCTGCTGATTCTCTTTGAATACATTGTAAGGAGTTTCTAACTGGGGATGATCTTCGATGAAAGGGATAGAGGTAGTCTTCCCGAATTTATACAACTGTAATCCGGTGATCCCTACCGCGGTGAGGATAGAAGCATTATGCACTACCTGCACCGGTATATTTTTTTCCTTGGCTAATTTGAATAGTTCGATATGAGTGGTGGCGGAGAATGGATCTCCTACCACCAAGAAAGCGACATCTTTTGTTTTTGCTTCTGACACGATCTCCTGATCTTTTTGTTCTGCAGTAAGACGGTCAGCGACAGTGATATTTTTCCCGTAGAATTTTTCCAGGTCTGCTAGAGAACATTGCAATAATGAAGTGTAATTTTCCAAGTATATCTTATCGCACTTCTGGACTATCTCCAGTCCTTTGACGGTGATATCTTTCTCGGTGCTAAGTCCTATGCCGATGAGGTAGAGGGTCATAAATTTTTCACCATGTACGGCCCTTCTTTCAGATACCCTAACTTCTCTTGGTAATACTTTCTCACTCCGACTCCGGAAATGACCACCATTTTTTCTTTTCCATGCGCTTGAGCGATCTCTTCTGCTTTCTGCATCAGTTTCTTTCCCCAGCCTTTGTGCTGCACCATCCCTTCATCGCCGATAGCGGTAGCAGTACCATAGACATGCAGCTCCCGTAGTAATGCGCTTCCCGGGGTGATTTCCGGCCGCAGGAATTCAAACGGAAATCGCAACCTGCAAAAGCCGATCAGGATGTCGTTCTCAACATCCTCGGCAGAGATGAAAAATTCCTTTCCTTGTGAAGCTGGATATTCCATGACTTTGATTTCTACTTTATCCCAATTGATGGGTTTTCCTTTCGGTTCGCGGGCACGGATATCCCGTGATTTATTTTCATATTTTCCATCCGTAAATTGGCGTAGATTAGTCATCTCCACCCCTGCTTCCCAATACTTAGTAGGAACATCTCGTTGCACTCGTTGGATGCGGCAATACTCAGGTACAAAAGTATAAAATTCAGCGATCCTTCTTGCAGCTTCGTCAGCATCTATGGGAGTGAATTCTCCTTTCTTATATTGGTAATACAACGCCGTTCCCGGAGCGACCATGCAGGGGTACAATTTGATCATATCTGGTTTGTAGGCAGGATCTGTAAATAGCTGTCGCATCCCGGCCATGTCCCGTTCATAATCTGTCAAAGGAAGGCCGGGCATGTAATGGAAATTAATCTTAAATCCTAGATCGCGCAATACTTGGATTGATCTCTTGGAATCTTCTGCTGTATGTCCCCGGTGCACAAACTTTAGCACATCTTCATAGACCGATTGGATGCCTAATTCCACCCGGGTGCATCCCTGTCTTAGCATCTCATTGCCGTGTTCTACAAATCCCCAATCCGGTTTGGTCTCGATGCATAAAGCGACACAACGGATATGGCTGGTCTCATTGCGCAGCTGCTCTTCTTCCAAGCTTGTTTTTGTCTTTTGTTTTAATTCCAGCAGCTTTCTCTGGATGTTCTGCTCTCGTTCCTTATCATACATATCGCCGGGAAGTTCAAAAAATTCCTTGAATTTCAGGAAATCAAATTCTCCTTGAGCATCAAAAAACAAGACGGAAAAATCATTCATGGCCTTGAACAAGCCGTAGACAAATTCTTCCTGATATTCTGGTGATTCCGCCGGGAAGGTTCCGCCCATGATGATGATCTCGATCTTGTCAAAGCCGTGGCCCATCAAGACATACTGCTGCAGGCGGTTGAACACCTGCAGGTAAGAATCGTAATTGTTCCTGATGCCCCGCATGGTGGCTGGCTCGTGTCCGGTATATGATTGCGGGACATCTCCCCAGGGGGAATTCAATCCTCCCGGACAGAAGGTGCATTTTCCGTGCGGGCATTTACTAGGAGCGGTCATGATGGCGACGGGAGAGACTCCAGAGATAGTCCGCGTCGGTTTAGAGAGAAGAACTTTTTTGAATTCGGAGATCTCCTCATTTGGTAAAGAGATAAGGATCTCGATGTTGGTAGGCGTTTTAGAAAGTTTATGTTTTTTGGCGATATCCTGTTTGAGATTGTTTAGACTACCCTGATCTTCGATCTTTTGTGTTCTGATCTGTTCGGTTATTTCTTGTAATGCGGCTGACATGTTTTAGTATAGTTGACAATTTTTATTTAATTTTCCTTCCGCTTCTCCGTCTAGAGCATTTCCTACTGTGAATCCGTCATGATCGGGATCAAATCCATAATATTTGTTCCAGAGTTCTGCGGTGGCGGCAATATTTTCTTTAGCGCTAATCGCTTCTGTTTTGGTAAAGCTGAAGATGGAACAGATGCGTTCGTTATGTAAATCTTCTTGGTGGTTTCTCCGGCGTGCTTCTATCACAAACTGTGCCGTGTCTACAGCGACTAAAAAAGATCCATAGTGGTGATGGGAGATTTCTTCTGGAGGTAAATAACGAACCTTGCCGGCATGGGAAATTATCCCGTAATCATTGAAGAGAAAATCTAATCTATAACATGGAAATCCCTGCCATAAGCCTGCGCTTCCGTAGCTTGGTCCATCTTCTATCACGGAATGCAGGTCTCCTTTTGGAGCTATCTTTCTTACATTATGCCTTACTACCAGTGCGTTTATAATTTTGTTTAACATGTTTTTTCAAATATTATCTTCTGTTTAGATAAATTTAGAGTAAATCGCCTTCATCTAGAACATTCTCTGCCGTGAATCCATGGTAACCACTATTGTAACTAGGGTCAAAACCAAATTCTCCATTGTAGAGTGCTGCTGTCTCTTTAATTCTATGATAGGCCTTTGGAGGAATTCCCTTGTAAAATCCTACATTAATGATTCGTTCGTAGGGGAAATCAATACTGACAGAACCTGCTTTTCTTGCTGCATCAACCTGCGCCTGGTCTACTGCTATGTTAAATCTACCAAAATTATATCTCTCAATTTCTGTTTCAGAGAAATCTTGCCGGGCTCCTAATTTGCAGAGAAATCCACTATCATTACAGGTAAAATAAAGTTTATGATAAGGATATCCATTCCAGATATACATTGGTTCACTTACCTTATCGCCGAGAGCAGACAGCAAGCGGCCTTGGTATCTAGCGAGATGTCTTTCAAAATTATATTGTCCAATCCAACTATTCACTGTTTCGTCTAACATTGTATCATCTTTTCTTCAGAGTCTCTTTATAAATATTTCTTGTATTTATTAAGCAGTGGTGAAAACATGGGCCATAACTTACTTATTCTTTTCCAAAACCTTTATAAATCAACCATTAATCTACAATTGCATGGTAACCAGGATCGGGACAAAGCAGCGAAAAACAAGGCATAAATTCATGCTTCATTACCGCCAACGGGGAAAGACTCCTTTAAGCCAATACTTCCAGGAATTTAAGGAAGGAGACAAAGTCAATCTTAAGATCAATTCCAGCGTACAGACTGGTCAATTTTTCCCACGATTCCATGGCTTGACCGGAACCGTCACCGGAAAACGCGGCTTCTGTTACGAAGTCATGATCCATGACCAGAACAAGGAGAAAAAACTCTTTGTACATCCTATTCATCTTACAAAAACCGCATAATCCGAGGATAACGAGGATAAGATACGAGACCTAAAATGCCATCACCACAATACCTATCTGAGACGCCGCTTGCCCTTGCTGAAGTTAAAGCTATCTTGCAGACTGTGGAAAAGCGTGATGAAAACCTGAATTTCCTTTCTAATAAAGCAAAAGAACATCAAGTATTATTCGTGACCTTGTCTAAGGAAAAAAAGGACGAATTATACTCTAAATTGACCGCTCTTAACTTGACCCGGCTTAAGGAAGAGCATTATTGCAAGATCATAGATTTTCTCCCTCAAAATCTAGAGGAATTAAAGGTAATTCTGCAATCTTATCCTTTGAGCTTATCCAAAAAGGATCAAGAGAGCATTGTCGCTGTTACGGAAGTAGCTCTTAAATAAACGCAATTCTTATTAAAGCGAAGATATTCCTAACTATACATTGAATTCCAAGATAAAAAATGACATCGATACCGGAACCGAAAACTGTACGAGAGGAAAATGCAATAGTCTTGGATCACCTGGAACACGGGTATCCATTTGAGCAGGTTAGTGTCAAGACTCCTATCGTCCAGGCTCTCGGTGTAGGCCATCTCACCCTTCTTGAACTGATCCCTAAAAAAGGGATCATGTTACAGCCTATGCAGAAAGTATACATCGGTGAAGGAAAGCGCGAAGAGATCCATCACATCAAAGGCAAGATCCCTGCGGAAAAGCTTACTGCGACTGCCGCTAATACTTTACATGAAGCGGTGGAAGATGTAGTGACCGCACAAGAAGCCAGATTTGTCGAATTCTTCAACAAAGCCCAGCCTCTCAGTATGAGGATGCACCAGTTGGAATTACTTCCAGGAGTAGGAAAGAAGCACATGTGGGAAGTATTGAATGCGCGCAAAGAGAAACCCTTTGCCGGCTTTGAAGACATCAAAGAAAGAGTCAAATTACTTCCTGATCCTAAGCAGTTAGTGATCAAAAGGATTATCGCTGAGATCGAAGGTAAAGAGAAGTATAGGATATTTACAAGTTAGAGAATTTCTTTAGTATTTATCTACTCGAGACAATAATCTTCTTAAATTTTAAAAAATATTTTTACCACAGCATCTTCCATCTCATATCTTTTTCTTTCTGTCTCACTAAATCGGTCATGCCTGCTGCTTTTATCCGCTTCAGGAATTCGGCTGCAATCATCTTCACCCGCAAGCCGTTCACATCCACATCATCCTGAAAGAACCCATAGCGTTCCAGCAGCTTGTCCAATAATTTTGCCTGCGTCTCCAGATTGACATGCAGTATGCCGGAAGAAGCGACTTCATATTCTTTCTCCAGCTCTTTCAGTTTCTTCAACTGGGAAAGCAATTCTTTGGTATCAGCCTGGATATCATTCAGAAATTCAGTTATCGCTTCAATGTCCAAAAGAACATCTATTTTCTTTGAAGTATGTTTCTTTCTAAATAACCTATTCCAGCTCTTTTTTAACATAGTAAAACTAATATTCTGAGGAATATAAACCTTTCGAGGGATATTTTTCTAACTATCTTTCAATGTTACCTTCACTTTATCAGAGAATTCCAAGGGAAATTCCTGCCGATATCTCTTGCCGTACTTCAAGGCCAGTTCCGCTTTATACAGTTCTTTTCCTAAATAGGCAGCATGCTCTAATCGAGAGATCATTTTCTTCTTGATGATAGTATTGTAGATCTCAATGGCATTACTTCCGTGGACCATTTTGGTGATGACATGCTTGTAGGTGCAGAAACCTGCTTCAATCATTTTTTTCTTCTCATCCACCCGAATCAAAAAATATCCTTTCGGATCAGCTCTCCATTCTTTGATAGGATCATGTTTAGCCTTGATGATCTCTTTGATTTTCTCTGTCTGCCGGTAAAACTTGTACTTTGGTTTAGCTTTAACCATGAGCTGTATATTCTATTTATTGTTTATAATAGTTACGTTTTAGGATTCATTTAAAATCTGCTTTTTCCACCAGTGTGTTCACCAGAAATAAGGAAAATACCTTATTTCTGTGCAGAAAAGCAATAGTTTTTGCTTTTCTTGCACTGGTGGTAAATCGTTGATTTCACATTAGTTGGAAAAAACAGGGTCCGAGAAAACCGCCCTGAGCGAAGCGAACATGCAGCTGGTCTATTGACCAGCTGTGGGTGGTTTTCGATTGACTTCAATAAATAATGTTACAAATACTTTTATAAATGATAAGTGCGTTAATATCCAAAAAAAGGTGAATACATGTCTGAAATTCGTTATCTTTGCACGGGGAGTTGCGGCCAGATGGTCACCAGAGAAACCTACCTGCAGGGACGGAAGAAATGCAATGACAAATCCTGTGACAGTTTTAGCTCTGCGTTAGAGCGTGGGGAATACTGTTCGCAATGCAATACCAGTTTTGATGAAGGCGAGGATCACATCTGTATATGAAAAAGCACCAGCTTTCTTCGTGGGATCTCTCAGAGATAAAACCGGATCATCTGCAGAAAACATTCCAGGAGATCGAGACCAGGACAAAACATATCGAACACTGGCGTCCTAAACTTAACGCTAAAATCTCGTCTAAGGATTTTATCTCTCTTCTTGCGGAGTTAGAGAAACTTCAGATCATCAATAGCAAAGTGGGCGTCTACGCCCAACTTAGGTTTGCGGAAGATTCCAGCGACCAGGAAGCGAGCGCTTTACAGTCGCAGGTTGAGACTTTTCTTACTAACATAAGTAATCGTCTGCTTTTTTTTAACCTGTGGTTCAAACAACTGCCGGAAAAAGAAGCCTCGCGCTTGATCAAAGCCAGCGGGAAGTATCGTTACTTCCTGGAAAAGATGTATAAATCCAAGCCTTACATCTTGGATGAAAAGGAAGAGAAGATCGTCAACATCAAGGATGTGTCTGGCGTGTCGGCCTTGAATAGCATCTATAATATTCTCTGTTCTCAATTCCAATTTGAGTTTGAAGGGAAGAAAATAGGGCAGGAAGAATTACTCACCGCAGTGCGTAGTCATTCGCCCGAAAGAAGAGAAGCAGCCTATCGCACCTTGTTGGAAAAATACAGGTCTCACAAGGATCTGATAGGAGAAGTGTACCGCAACATCGTCAACGATTGGCGGGAAGAAAATATCCGGCTGAGAGGATACGATAGTCCCATCCATGTCCGCAATGTCGGCAATGACATCCCTGATAAAGCGGTAGAAGCATTGCTGAAAGTCTGCGAACGCAATGAATCATTATTCCAGCGTTTCTTTGAATTGAAACGGAAGAAAATCGGCCTGAAAAAGATGCGCCGTTTTGATCTTTACGCTCCCCTGCAGAAGAAAAAAGAAAAAGAGATACCTTATCATGAAGGCGTGACCACGGTCTTGGAGACCTTCCATGATTTCTCTCCGGCCTTTCATCGTGAAGCGTTGAATATCATCACTGCTGACCATATCCATTCTAAAGTTCAAAAGAATAAAGACACCGGTGCATTTTGCTGCAGCGTCACCTCGAAAT
This sequence comes from Nanobdellota archaeon, assembly GCA_030647325.1. Taxonomy (GTDB): domain Archaea; phylum Nanobdellota; class Nanobdellia; order Woesearchaeales; family GW2011-AR9; genus JACPIL01. The sequence continues at coordinate 26,815 of JAUSJN010000054.1, forward strand.
TAAATCCTTATGTGTTGTTGAATTATACCGGGACCTTACGTGATGTCTCGACTCTCGCACATGAGCTAGGGCATGGCATCCATCACAATCTTGCCCGCGGCCAGACCGAGTTTACCTTTCACGCGCCACTTCCTTTGGCAGAGACGGCTTCTATCTTTTCCGAGATGGTCCTTTCTGAACGTCTTTTGAAAAAATATCCTGACCGCGCCAAAGAATTGCTTTTCACCAAGCTGGATGAGATATATGCTTCCATCATCCGGCAGGCAGGATTTGTACGTTTTGAGATGAAAGCGCATAAGATGCTGGAAGATGGAAAAACCATCGATGAGATCAGCAAAGTCTATCTGCAGGATCTGCGCAAGCAGCTAGGTCCAAAAGTGGAGATAGATGATATTTATGCTTACGAATGGTGCTATATCCCTCATATTTTCCACACCCCCTTTTACTGTTATGCCTATGCTTTTGGAAATTTACTGACCCTTGCGCTGTATGAGACCTACAAGGAAAAAGGTCCTGCATACGCTGACAAGATTGTGGAGATGTTAGCCAAAGGCGGAAGCCAATCTCCGCTGGAGATCACCAAGGCAGTCGGCGCAGACATCACTTCGGAAAAATTCTGGCAGGGCGGATTTGATGTGATCGCAGGGATGCTGAAAAAAGTTGAAGATACGCGATAAATTCAATAGCTATAAGAAATCACTTAAATAATCGTAAGATTATCAAAACTTAAGTGATTTCTTTATTAGGAAATAACTTTAGATTTGCTTTTCAGCTATCTGAAAATTAAAGTTATTTCCTATAAACTTTTAAAAATGAGGGGAGTCTTTCACCTTCATGCTCCATTCCGCCCAAATAAGTATGCTGCAAGAGGAACTGAAAACTGCGAAAAACCCCTTGTTTATCTACGATTCTGATGCTGACGGCTTGTGTTCTTTCTTATTATTATACCGGGTTCACCGTGAGGGGAAGGGGATAAGGGTAACTAATACTTCAAAGATGGATGAGCAATTTGTGCGGAAAGTGCAGGAGATCAATCCGGATAAGATCTTTGTGCTGGACATCCCGACCCTGGATCAGCAGTTTGTGGACGCCGTAAAAGTTCCCATCTTCTGGATAGATCATCATCAGCCGCAGCAGATAAAAAATGTACATTATTTTAACCCGCGCCTAAAAGATGCTGCCGCCTATGTGCCGACTACCAGGATGGCCTATCAGGTTTCGCAGGATCAGGATGACCTCTGGATCGCTGCTGCCGGCTGTTTAGCGGACTGGCACATGCCTGATTTCATTGACAGTTTTATTGAGAAATTTCCAGAATTGCTTCCAGAAAAAACAGACCTGGCCACGGCCTTGTATAAACATCAGGTCGGCAAGTTAGTGAAATTGTTTTTCTTCCTGCAGAAAGGGTCTAGTCCCGAAGTGCATAAATCCATCAGCATCTTGACCAAGATAAAATCACCTCAGGAAATATTGCAGCAGCAATCTTCCCCGGGAAAATTCCTGTATAAGCGTTTTGAAAAAGTCAACGCCAAATACGAAGAAGTCCTGGCCCAGGCAAAAAAGAATATCTCTAAGAGCAAGATCATCCTCTTCACCTATAATTCCACCCAATGGTCTTTTACTACCAATGTCGCTAATGAATTATCAGCGCTCTATCCCAAGAAAGTGGTCATCATCGCCAGGGAAAAATCTGGTTCCATGAAATGCAGTCTCCGCGCTCAATTTGCGATCGCCGGAGCTTTGGAAAAAGCCTTGGTCGGCATCGAAGGATACGGAGGAGGGCATCCTAATGCCTGCGGTGCAGTCATCAAACAAGAAGACTGGTCTCGTTTTTTAGACAATTTCAAAGAAGAATTGAAACATGGCCATTCCAACTGATCTCATCTCTATAGTGCTTATTCCTCTCTTTTCCCTGAGCGGCCTCTTGGCAGGCATAGTTCTTTCCCATCTCGCTCGAGAAGAATCAACAGTCGGAAAAAAATATTTCATCCTGATGTACAGGATTATTTTTGTTTCGCTATCGCTTTCCATAACTTATTTTTTATCCTTCCATATTAGTGTATCACTCGTTTTCTTAGCTTTTGGGTTAATATTGTTAGCTATAGACTTCAAAAAATACTTTAGATCTATGTTCATCATCCATTACCTCTTTTTCCTAGCTGGTTACTTTATCTCTGGCCAACAACTTATCATCGCTGCAATCCTATTTTTGTATGGCTTGCCCGTCGGGACTTTACTGCGGCTGAAACAATAATTGAAGAAGAATAAAAATGAATAAATACGATTTAGAAGAGACCGTTAAAGGAAAAGTGGCTTTGCTGTTAGAAGAGACCATGGAAAAGAGCTGGGGGATCTATATCCCTCAGGTCCAGTCTGACATCACCGACAAATTACAGACCAATCTTCCTGTAATATTTTATGTCTCTCTGGCCAGCTCTTTCCAGGATGCAAAAAAAAGATTTAAGTTTGAATTCCTGAAAAATCAGCTGCATCTCCATGGCGGGAACATTTCCCAGTTAGCCCAGTTTGTAGGACTGGATCGGCGCAGCGTGCATCGTGCTATTAAAAGATTGGATCTTCATCTGGAAGATGTCCGGCGTGAAGCGCATCACAGCAGCTCTTATCAAGAAAAGATGATCAATCAGACCATACGCTTTGCCTTGGAAGAGTATAAGGATATCATCCAGCCGCAGAAGATGGAAAAAATGTATCTGGAAGTGCCTCTCCTTTCCAGGCATCTCGCGAAATTACTTCCCCATAATCATCTTACTTGGAAACAGGCGGAACGCGAATTTGAAAAACAGTTTTTATCACAAGCTCTGGTTGAGCATAAAGGGAAGATTGCTGAGACTGCACGCCGGATACAGATCCAGCCTGAAACCTTGCATAGAAAGATTTCAAGATTAGGACTAAAAGCGAGCGCCCTTGCTGCCCAGCCTTCTCAATAACTATATAAATTGTAAAATTATTCAAGCTCTATGTCTAAAAAAGATAGTTCCAATCACAAAGCTAATGGAAATGTTCATCTTCCTTATCACCAAAAACTGACCTTAGGCCAGAGAGCAGCAGATAAGATCACTACATACGGCGGGAGCTGGTATTTTATCGGGCTTTTGTTTTTCTATATCGCGGTCTGGGCTGGAGTAAACAGCTGGCTGCTGGCATATAGGCCGCTGGACCCTTATCCTTATATTCTTCTTAACCTGACTCTTTCCATGCTTGCTGCCATTCAAGGCCCTATTATCTTGATGAGCCAAAATCGGCTGGCAGAACGCGATCGGCTTCAGGCAAAATATGATTATCTAGTGGATCGAAAGGCGGAACGGGAAATCCAAGAGCTGCAGAAAGAATTGAAACGCACCCAGCAGATGCTCATGAAAACGTCGCGAAAATAATTCTTAGTCTTAGATAAACTTATAAATCTCTAATTGCAGTTCTTTATCATGGACGCATCAAAGAGACTTTTAGTGGTCGAGGATGAGAAAGTTGTACGAGATGGCCTGCGGTCAGAAATTTCTACTTGGGGGTATCATGTTGACGCTCTTGCTGATGGACAGGACCTTTTACAAAATTATGTTCCAGGAGAATATGATGCTGTTCTGATGGACACTCAGATGGAACGTTCTGTGGGGTACGAAGTCTGTGCAGAACTGCGTAAACTGGATTCAAAGATAATTATCATAGGCATGTCTTCTGATAAAGCTTACCATTTAGCATGGATGGATGCAGGGGCCACTCATTTTTTGCCCAAAGCAAGATTGCATTGTGATTTACAGAAAGTTCTCCAGCAATACCTAAACAAGTAAAATTTAATTAAATTTTAATCAAATAAAAAGAACTCTGCCGAGATTAAGAAAAAAGAGAAAAACAACTCACCTCTTAAATCTCTTCACTGCTTTGGCAAATTCTTCCTTTGCTTCTTTTGCTCCTTTGATACCCTTGACTTCCACTTTCTTGCCCTGCAGATCCTTATAATGTTCAAGGAAATGTTTCATGGCTTTTAATGAATGTTCCGGCAGATCTTTCACATCCTTGACCTGTTTGTGATACGGATCATCAGCTGCTACGCAGATCAATTTGTCATCCTGTTCTCCATTATCGACCATGATGATGATGCCTACAGGGCGTGCTTTCACCAACACTCCCGGAAAAGTAGGTTCATCCAGCAGCACAAAACCATCCATCGGATCTCCATCTTCGCATAATGTTCCTGGCACAAAGCCGTAATCAGCAGGGTAATGGAACGGTGAATACAGGACTCTGTCCAAGGTAAATATTTTATATCCTTTATCATACTCATACTTGTTTTGCTTTCCTTTTGGGATCTCGATGATGAGATTGACTTCATCTTCGCTGCCCGGAGGGATATCTTTCAATAGATTCATGATGGTCACCTTGTATTTGTTTTATGCATTCTTCCTTTCTTGGTTTAAAAATATTGTGTTTGAAGACACTGTAACTTTATCGGCAGGTATTGCGTAATCGCCGATTGGCCGAGTCTCATTGTCTAGTCACTCCGTTCATGACTTGCCTATCGGCAAGAGTTGATTGAGATGACCTGAGCCGAATAAAATGAGGCGAGGTTGAGAAGCCGGCTAGGCTCCGCAATACCGGCCGCCGATAAGTTAACAGTGTCTGCTTGAAGCTCTTATCTAAGACACCATGATGATTCTTTTCTTCTGCCGGATGGTCAAGTACGGTCTCTTCAGGCGCTTTTTCAGCTGGACATCTTGAGTCAGGACCAGATCTCCTTTTTTGGAATGTTCCACCAATAGATCATCTACATTTCCCAACTCCGGAAGGACAGGAATTTTTTTTACTTTGATGATGCCTAAGGCTAACAAAGCTGCCTGCCTAAATTTTGCTCTTTGCTCAGAGACAACTTTTTGTAATTCTTCGATCACTCCGGCTAAGGTTACCACTTTATAAGAAAAATCACAATCCCTTTCCAGGGCAGTAAATATATCCAGCTTAAATTCCGTGATCGCCATCCAGGCATTGGTATCAATGATGACTTGTTTCATCTTTCTTTTCTGGTTTTATTTCCTGTATCGCGGCGATCCAAAAAATGCGCGTTAGGCTTACCATCACCATGCAAAATAATCCTAAGAACAGCAGCAGGGTTACCGACTCACCGTATTCAATAGCTGCATAGAGAACACTAAAACTGGCTAATAGCGCCACAGCGATGAGGAAAAAAGCGATCACTGTCTTTTGAAATTTACTGATGGAAAATTCAATCCAGGTCAGGGCGAATCTCTTCCATGGTTTATGTGGGGCGACTGCCAGCGCGACTAAGAAGAAATAATATATCACCAATAAAGCGATCAGCAAGGATTTCAGCACTATCGCTATATTGGTAAAAGATTGGCTTATCCTGATGAAATGGAGTAACACATAGTAGGAGATGATCGCGAATGGCCCTAATAACAGCAACGCAGCAGCCCACGCTTTCAGCAGGAATTGCGCTCCTTCTTTCAGTCTTATTCTCCACTGCTGTCGCTCCTGCAGCATCCAGTGGCTGAGCAGCCAGATGCTCCCGTTGAGCGATAAGAAAAGCACTGCCAGCCCGGCCAGAAACAAAAACACATTCTTTAGCATGGACCTGTAACTGTTGTAGATGGAAGCATAATCCGGGGTGAAGGACTCCCCCTGTTCGATCTTTTGCGAATCATAATTGGCATTTTCTAAGGGCACGATGATCCCTTGTGCATCTTCTAAGACCTTGAATAGATATTGTGTCCCTAAAGCCAGAGAAGAGACTACGAAGATGATCTGCAAGATGACGATCAACGCAAAAAGTAATCTATGTCTCTTGATGGAATTGACCGTAGTGCGCAATCCTTTTTTGAGATACTCCATCTGTCAGGAAAGAGAAACTAAGTTTAAAGACTTTTCTGTTTGGGCAGATATCGTCGTCACAAGAAATCAAACAACGATTTGATTTCTGTGCAGAAATGAGGTAGTTTTCCGCATTTCTTGCATGGCCTTAAGGCGAGCCGAGAACAGCTCTTGCTTGGCACGTAATTCATTGATGCTTTCCCTCCAAATTTACTTGCGATGTTCAGCTAAAAAACAAAGAGAAAGCACGAGGCGAGCGGCCAAGACGATATCTGCAAACGATTTCACAAATAATCATCTTCCAACGGCGTACCAGTAAGGAACTTCCTAAATTTTTGCAATGAGGGAATATTATTGGTCTTAGTGACCACACCGCAGAGCTGTAATTCTTTCTCGTTGATAAGATATACTCCTCCGCCAGAATTACCGCCGATCATGTAGATGTCTAAAAAGGTCTTATCATCGGCTATTTTTTTCACCCTAGTGTTGAATAATTCTTTATTTCCTCTCGGAAAGCCGGCGCCGATGACATAATCTTGCGGATCAAGATATTTGGCGATCTTCCCTCTGAATGGTTTCACCGGTTGGTCATTTATATCTTTGAGATAACCGTCCACTTTCAGCAAGGCTAGATCGTTTTCTTCATCCTCTTTGAAGACGGAAGCTTCATGTCCTCCAACCATTATTACTTCCCTTACTATTTTTGTGGTTCTCCCGGTCTTCTGGCTGGTATACATTCCGTCTGAGGTGATATGCTCTGCAGTGAGAATGTAATTATCCCCGGTCTGTGAATCGACTATCAAGGTTCCTGAACCAAACCATAATTTTAAAAAATCCTGATCATCATCAACTTTTTGTTCTAAAGTTATGGTCGTGTTTACTCGAAAGGTAGCATCATATAGGGCATCTAATTGTTCTTTCGTAAAATAATTTCCTTTGTCTTCGCCTGGATTATTGTCAGAGGTGCATAATACGCCTGCAAATGCCAGGGTGGCGAGGCCAATTCTTTTTCTGTACTTTTTCATATCACTACATCACCAAGAATAATGTTAAATAAAAAAGGTGAATATAAACTCTATCTTAATGGAGTATATTCATTTTGGAGAACAATAAAAAAAATATTTATGTCCTTCGCCATTTTCCATCGATGATGTGGATCAATTGTACCCGGCCATTATCCCATAACATGGCATGGGTATTCATCCAGCTGCTCGGTCCGCTGGTATAATCTAAGCGTAGATCAGTACTAGTTCCTACAATATAAGTATCCCTTAAAATTTCGGGAGTGTGGGTATGTCCGGTGACGCTCTTACCATAGGCATTTTCAATCCCCCGGATACCGCCTCTTGCTCCATTTGCACCCTGATCACCGTGCGCTCCTAACTGCCAGCCTCTTACTTTGTGATCCTGGTCTCGTTCTAAAAATTTGACATTCTTGGGAACTCCGCCGCACATCTCTAAGCCTACCTGCAAGGGGTTCTTTTCTTCCACCATTGCCGCAAACAACCTAGCACCAAGAGCAGCGTTATGAGGTTCATCCCGAAATCTTACTTCTTCCAAGTATCGGTCTAAGAATTCATTATGGTTGCTGGCGACTAAAGCGATCTCGGTATTCTCTCCAGCCACTTCCGCAAAGGCATATAATTCTCTGGAATTCATTTTTAATTCTTCTTCTAATGAGAGCCTTCCTTCCCTGGCCGCCCGGGCTCGCGAGCCTAATTTACCCTTTTCATGATGATTTACGCTGTGTCCATTAAAAAAATCATGCAGTACTATTCTTCGTGGTTTATATTCCTGGATCATCTCCCAAGTTGCTTTACGTACTTCTGCATTAGTGTCGCCCGTATGCCAATCTCCCAAGATCAGAGCTTCTAATACTGCCTTTTCTGTTTCTTTTCCGCTATATTTTACTCCAAAATCTACAAATGGTCCATTCTTTTGGGCGGTAAGCTGGCGGTAATGATAATGTACATTATCTGCTATTTCAACAACTATCGCTCCATACACGTGATCATGGTCGGCGATGATTCCCTGACGGTTGTCAGTATTATAATTGGGCCTGGTCACTGCACCGGTAGTCATCAACATCTTGGGGAGAGTATTGTTACTGTTTGGCACGACTTTGAGGCGTTGTTTCGGGCTGGCAAAGATAGTACTCACGTCACTTTGAGGAAATCTTGCTAGTCCCGTGCTGGGGTCGATCATCTGCGGAAGGATAGGATAATTATGCACCTTTATTTTATCATTTAACTTTGTTCCCATCTTGAAGCTGGTCTGATGAAGGTACTCCGTCAGCAACGGATCCATCATATCTTGGGTTATGTTCTTGCCTCTCATCGGCAATACTAAAAGTTCCGCTTCGTGTTCAGAACAATATTTCTCTAAGCCCGCAAGAAAATCTTTATTGACCAGCCCATTATATTGGGCAGAAGTAATCACATATGTCTTAGCTTGATCTTTCCCCATCTCATCCACCCCTACTTCTTTTTTGTAACTAATACCTTGAATTATTTAAACTTGTGTTACCACTGAATCCTATAACCTGCGGAAAACAAAGGCGTAATATTTTTATCTTCATCTACGCGGACGCTCATGCTTACTGGAACTCTGCCAAAAAGCGTGACTTCGTTGGTCAACTCCCCGTAGAATGAACCTTCTATATCTACGCCCGGAACGTTATCTACCGAACCTCCGCTGGTACTATAATCCGTCTCTGAAATAGCAAAATCCATAACATACCCGCCGGATGCCCATAGGCCTAGAGAAATATCCTTTGCCTCCGGAGAACGAAGTCCTATATTTGCAGCATCATCCCCGGGTAAGTTTGCTTCTAATCCAAAATATCTGTATTCAAGGAAGGGGATAGCTAATTTTACTAACGTACTGGAAGTTTCCCCCTGTACGTCTGCTTCTTTCTCTCCCACGATGGGAACATCTACACTATACTTTCGCTTTGAATTTGAATCTGGTAATTTTCCGTAACAGATATCTGCCCCCAGGCGGAATTCTGATCTCCTGGTAGAACTGCACTTTTTATGCTGATCCAAGAGGTAAGGCAATCCTCCAAATGCATAATGCTTCTTTTCTGGCGCTGCTCCAGGGGCGAGAGGCACAGTATAGTTGGGAACTCGTTCTGATAGATCCAGGACATCATTAGTAGACTCTCTCGGTGTAGGATCAGGGACCTGGCTTATTCCATCTAGGCCAAAATACAAAGTCCCGTCACATTCTTGGTTTAAGACTATCTTTTGTCCGGCCTTTTCTGATCCCAAAAATGCGTCCCAGCCTTGTTTTCGGGGATCATCTGGATTTTTCTGGAAATAGTAATTAGTGCTGTTTTTTATTTTTCTGATAAGCAAGTCTCTACGTTCAGATATCTCTCGTTCACTCGGTCCTTTGGCTCCGACGGTAGCCCCTCCACGTGCCCGTACGCACAGCAGATTGATATGGCCGCCCAAATCCTTGTCGTGCCGGGTGTTGGCATAGGCTACTTGTATCTGGGTATATGGCCGGCTGGCACATCCTGAGGTCAAGAGCGCCGCTAGAGAAAACGTCGTACTACTAAGCCATGTCTTTTGTCCCATTGAATATTCTCCAAAACCTATCAATATTGCCCCTTAACTAATACTCACAACATTTAAATATAAATACATTTCTATAATACTATATAGTTAATTGTACAAGTTATGCGGAACTATATGTTTCCCATAAAAACGCAAGGGTGGATACCATGGACTATCGTAGATTGATTTCATTTGGAAAAAGCAGTTTCGTCGTCTCATTACCTAAAGAGTGGATCGGCCAGAATAATCTTAAGAAAGGCGATCTGGTATATCTTCAGGAGTCTGGGCCGAACCTGCTTCTTAGCAAAAAAGACAGCGATGAGAAAGTAGAAGAACGGGAAAAAATAATCTATGTGGACGGAAAATCTGCCTATACTATAGGTAGGGAAGTATGTTCAACTTATATACAGAATTATCCAAGGATCATCTTACGCGGAAAAGAGATCAAGAATAAAGTCAAGGAACTGCAGGGGATAGTTCAGTCTCTGATCGCCTTGGAGATCATGGAGCAGACTTCTGATACCATCATCGCTAAAGATTTTCTGAATATGGATTCTGTCTCAGTGGAAGAACTCATCCGCAAGATGGATCTAGTAACTAGGACTATGATGAAAGAGGCGCAGCAGATCTTTGATGAAGACAATTATGAAAGTCTCAATGAGCGGGATCAAGACGTAAATCGGCTTTACTTTTTACTGTACCGGTCTATACTCTACAATTTGCGCAACCCCATGAAAGCATTGAAGAATTTCAAATTATCCGGATTAGACTTACTGCGGGCTCACTTTATGGGATTCTATATTGAAGCGATCGCTGATGAAGTGCGCAGGACCGCGCGCCATGCTCATACCTTAAAGATGCCTGCCGCGACCCAGGAACAAGTCCAGCAATATCTGGTGAAGATGCATGATTATTACACTACCACCATGAAAGCAGCCTACAATAAAGACACTGAATTAGCTTTCAAGCAAGCAGAATTGAAACGCAGTTTTGACAAGGAACTTGAAATCCTCGAAGCAGAAGTGCAAAAAACACCTGGCTTCAATCGTGTTTTAACTCGATTGTTGAGGATGACCAGCCTGATCCACAATCTGGGAAGAGTATTGTATACGATGCAGTGATGTTTATGGATCGGAATAAACATTTCTTGTTAGCTGCCTCTTTTCTGGGAACATTCAGTTGTCTCCCTTCTACTGTCCCTAAAACTGAAATAACCATTCCGGGGTCAAGAGATACTGTTCAAATGATAGATAATGGCTACAGTGCAACAAGTTCAGTTCCTCCATGGTCAGAATTAACTCAAAAGATATCGAAAGAATGCAGTAGCAAGATGTGCGAATTTTATTTTCCTGAAGAATCAATGGTTATGGTTTATTACTTTGGAACTAGGTGCATATCTGCTACTTTAAAAGAAAAAGAATGTTTAGAGGTTATGGTTGGTTTATATGAAGGCGAAGAAATTTCTATGGCTTCTCTGATGACAGACTATCAACCGTTCGGTTCAGTCGACAATGTGCTTCTTGTTAAAGCTACAGATGATATAGTTGAGGTTAGTTCAGACAAATTAAAACCGTTTGATCTGCTTTATGAACGGTCTATATCAGCCGGGTTTTCTTACAATGGAAGGAATTTTGTTTCGCCGCAGGATTTACGGGAAATTCACCAAAAAGCGTTCCACCAATATTTTGTTGTGCAGTAGAAAAAAAGGTGGTTTATTTTTTGACAGTTTTATAACAGATCTTCAACACGCAATAAACTTTCTACTGGCACCGACAATTGTCCTTCTCCTCGCTTGACAAAGACATAACATCCTACTATTTCAGCTCCGGTGGGGGTGATGATATTAATGACTTTTTGTAAAGTTCTGCCGGTAGTGAAGACATCATCAACGATGGCTACCCTGTCGCCTTCCGAAGGAACATATCCATCTATATATTTCAGAAGACCATGATCTTTGAGTTCCGTCCGTACTAAGGATAGATTTCGTTTATATAACACTGACAATGCCCCGGCTAAAGGCAGTCCGCCATGCCCGGAAGCAGCGATGCAGTTGGTCCGGTTTGGTATTTTTTCACCCAGGCGCTTGGCCATCAAATCAAAGGCCTCTGCATCACCGTACGCTTTTTTGATATCAATGTAATAATCGGAAGGCCCGGCATGGCTAAGTTCAACTTCTCCGCGATGGACAATTTTTAATTGTTTTAATCGAGTGATCAAATCGTCTTGCATATTTATCTGAAGAAGCAGTAGATTTTATATCTTTTGGTTGAGGATTTTTGCTCTTTAATTGACATTAACTATCCTTAAATTCCTTGTAATATGTACTTCACACCCCAGGTCAAGGTGATCAATCCTAAAATCGTAGATATGACTTGGATGGTGGTTCTTCCCAGGATCCGATTAGTCCGTCTGGTATTGTAAAAAAGTATTGCCGTCCCAAATAAGACCATGCCGACCGCTAACCCAGTGACGATTTTACCATAATTGTTGGCAGAGACAATAATAGAAGTAATTGCTGCTGGACCAGTCAGCAAGGGAGTACCGATGATGGAAGCGATAGCCCAGGTAGAATCGCCTTTTACTCGTTCTACATCCACTAAAGAGTATCCTAGAACCATCTTTAACCCTAAGATTCCCAGCACGATGCCGCCGGCCACCTGAAATTCTTTTATATTCATATTAAACAGTTGCAATAATCCCTGTCCAAAAAGCAACACCAGAAAAGATATGGTAGCTGCAACGATCACGGCGATGGTCGCGGTCCTGCGGCGCTCTTTTTCCTGCATCGAACTGGTAGCGACCGTAAAGATCACAAAACTAGCCAAAGGATCAAATATCACGAAGAAGAGGATCAACAATTGGAAGAAAGGACTGACCATTATAGCATGGATAGATCAGAAGTTTAAAATGTTTTGCATCTATTCTTCATGTATCACAATCAGCGACTGGGTCTTATCGATCCCTTCGATCCTCTGTAACTTGGTAAGCAGCACCTGATCGAACTCCGCCACGTCTTTCACCCGCAGCATGGCCACGATATCCGTCCCCCCAGAAACGATGTCCACCCGTTCCACAAAGGGAAAATGGCGGATCTCTTTGGCCACGTTGTATTGTGATTTATTTTTCTGCTTGAGCAAAGAAAGATCGACCGAGACCAACACATATGCTCTGAATCCTTCTTGTAATTTATGATAATCTAGATCAACAGTAAATCTCTTGATGATTTTCTCCCTTTTTAACTTCTGGATGCGGTTGTGTACGGTAGTGATCGGCAATCCGGTCTTTTTGGCGATCTGCCTGGTAGCATGATCGGCATGTTCTTGCAGCACTTCCAGGATCTTACGGTCCTTCTCGTCGATTTCAGTTTTCATGATGGAACAAATGTTCCATTTTTATATAAATATTTCGCAATTATTGGAATATTTTTCATTATTTTCGGAATAAATATATTAAGAAGATAGTTTAATTAATTCTTGAACTTAATAAAAAAATGGAACTAGAACAACTCCTTACCCAGAGCTCTCGGAAAGAATATCCTTATGAACTTCCTAGCTGCGCTGAGAAATTAAACTATTGGAAAAGCAATGGATTTAAAGATCAATTGCCTCATCTTGGAATGATCAAGACTATTCTCTTTGCTTATCGACGCGAGGGTCAAGAAAATTATATCTTAGCTTCAACTCTGGGTCAGAAAAAAATTGATCTCTCTGAATTGGCGGCAGAACTGGGATTATCTGCTGCTGAAGCTGACACTCTTGATCATAATATTGATGACGCTACCATAGAAAAAGTCACCGGGAGAAAGCGTGGAGCGGTAAGTCCCTTCGCACCTAAGCTAGATGTTGTTGAGACCATCTATTTTTCCAGAGATCTACTGGAAGACCTTACCGAGAATCCCCTTAAAGAATATGATATCCCCTTATCGTTGACTACTTCAATATTTGTAAAGGGCGCTGATCTTTATACCTTCTTACGACAAAATCCAACGTATAAGATTCCTGCCTTTCAAGAGCCAGCAGGATTAACAGAAACAGGACCAGTTATAGATGACCTAGTATTAGAAGTAGCAGAATGGAAGGTCAAAGAAGTAGATTCTTCTCAAGCAGGTTATGCCCATCTTTTTACCGGAACGAGGGTAAAATATGACGGACAAGAATATGAAATTAAAAATCCTCGGCATCGGAAAGAAGGAATAATGAGAAGACGAAAGAAAATTGACACTGTCGCCTTACCGATTTCCAGAGTTGAAGGAAAAGTTAACTACCAATATGCCGAGCGTGGGAGAAAAAGAGTGCTGCTGCCGATTGATTATGAGACTTTAGAAAAAGTATATTTAAATGAGCGCGATCTTTTTCAGATCAGAAATAAAATAAGATAGACTCATTTAATCCTGTGAAGATAGATCGTTCGACCATCCGGGTCATAAACTCTTGCACCATAGGAGAACATCTCTACTTTATCATGAGTATATTTTTTGACCCTTTCAAGAGTTTCTTCCAGATTATGGGTATTAAAAATAAAACTTGGATCAGAAAAATTAAAAGATACTGTTGATGATAAAGGCATCTTGGTCTTGGGCGGAGGATATAATTCCAGAAGCAGACCTGCTTCCAGATGGCCGGCATAATGTTTCGGCCCGTCTCCATGTTTCTCTTCCCTAAATTTTATCCCTAGCAAGGCTTCGTAAAAATCACGTGATTCTTCCAGCTTTGGCGAATGAAGAACAAGTCCTTCTAATTGTCCGTATTCTCTTTTCATGCTCCTTTCTAAGGGTTACTCATATAAATATTTTTCTTCTCTCAGTACTCTCGGTTAGACTTTCACAAAAACATTTTTATACCCTACCCTTATCCACGATACTCATGGTTCAATACCTCTCTATCCAAGAAGCGATGAACAAAGGGTCGGGCAAAGTCTCGGTCAGAGGCTGGATCCATCGCGAACGAGGCAGCAATAAACTTAAGTTTGTGGTGCTCAGGGATTCCAGCAACCTTATCCAGTGTGTTTTTGAAAGAGGAAAATTTGACAAAAGATGGGAAGAGATCGATCATCTGCAGGTTGAAAGTTCTCTGGAAATCACCGGACAGATAAAAAAAGATGACCGCGCCCCTACCGGGCATGAGATCCAGGTAGAATCATACACCCTGGTCGGCGCCAGTGAAAACTTTCCGATCGGAAAAGACCAATCTATCGAATTCTTGGCTGACAACCGCCATCTATGGCTGCGCAGCCAACGCATGATCGCTATCTTGAAGATCCGCAGTACTGTTTTCAACGCTATCCATGAATATTTCCGCAGCCAAGGATTTTTTGAATATCACTCTCCTATTTTTCAGGCGGTGCAGGCCGAAGGAGGAGCGGAATTATTCAGTGTTGATTATTTTGGTAAGAAAGACGTCTTCTTGGCCCAGACCTGGCAGCTCTATGCCGAACCAGCTATCTTCGCCTTAGAAAAGATTTATACTATCTCCCCCAGCTTCCGCGCGGAGAAAAGCAAGACATCCCGGCATCTGACAGAATACTGGCATGCGGAGATGGAGATGGCCTGGGCAGAATTTAAAGATATACAAGATCATGCTGAAGGATTGATCAAGCACGTCGTAAAGAAAGTTTTAGAACATCACCAGAGAGAATTAGAACAGGTAGGCCGTGATGCAAAATTGCTAGAACCGTCTGTAAAGAAGCCATTCGTGCGCATGACCTATGATGAAGCGCTTCAAATTCTCGATAAGAAATGCAAGATGAAAGTACAGTGGGGCAAAGACCTGCGGACTATCGAAGAAGAGAAATTGACCAAATTGTATGACGTTCCGGTCATCGTAACCCATTATCCTAAAGTTGTCAAAGCATTCTATATGACCGAAGATCCCAAGAATCCGAAAACAGTACAAGGCTGCGACGTACTTGCTCCTGAAGGCTATGGAGAAATAGTTGGCGGTTCGCATCGGGAACATGATCTGGAAAAAATTAAAAAGAGATTAGTTGCGCAGGGAGAGGATCCCACACAATACGAATTTTACTTAGACACCCGACGTTATGGTAGTGTTCCGCACGGCGGGTTTGGCATGGGTGTAGAACGATTGATCGCCTGGATCTGCGGATTGGAAACGGTCAAAGACGCAATTCCTTTCCCGAGGACCATGGAACGATATAAGCCGTAGAGAATCTTACTTTAAATCATCTCACTTCTTCCCTTTCTTTCCTTTCAGTAACTCTTTCTCAATATGCTCCAGCGCCATCTGCGTATTCTCAAACATCAATAATTGTTTCTTATGCTCTCCTTTCATCAAGGTCTGGAATTCATGATCTTTCAATAGGATCTTCTTGACTTTTTCATCCACGCCGGTTAAGATGACGATGCTGTTATGCTTTTCCTGCTTCCGGATAAATTCTACCAGGCGCACTACCCCGGTGCTGTCAATAAAAGGGACATACTTCATCCGCAACACTACAAATGGTTTCTTGATCTGCAGATGTTCATCGATCTTATGGTCAAACACGTTCATGGCGCCGAAGAAGAAAGGGCCATTGATAGTATACACGCTTACGTTCTCTTTCAGCTGAGGATTGGCATTGACAAGCGTATTGATCTTGGTATCCTTTGGATATTCTTCCATATGGCTAATTTCAATAATATTAGTCAGTTCTATGAATAACAGGAGGATTGCTAATACCATCCCAACCTGAACTGCGACTACCAAATCAGTCAGCACAGTTAAGGCAAAAGTAACCACTAATACCGCTGTATCCAGCCAGCTCAATCTGAACACAGTCTTGAACTCTTGAACATTCATCATTTTTACGGCAACCACTATCAGGACTCCCGCTAAAAATGCTTTAGGGATTTTCTCCGCAAGAGGAGCGAGGAATAGCAAAGTGCATAGTAAAAATAATCCATGAATAACTCCAGCATACCGTGTCTTTGCCCCTTCACGGATATTGACCGCGCTTCTAGCGACTGCTGCGGTTGCGGCCATCCCGCCGAAGAAAGGCATAACCACATTTACCGCGCCCTGCGTCACTAATTCACGGTTGCTGTTGTGCTTGGTCCCAGTCATGCCATCGCAGACTACGGCGCACAATAATGCTTCGATTGAACCTAATAAGGCGATAGTAAAGGCTGAGGGAAGAACATTTTTTACCAGTTCCCAGGAAAAATTTAAGTTGGAGAGGGAAGGCAAGCCTTGAGGGATTTCGCCGACCACAGGGATATTCAATGCTAAAAATACAGCTAAGACCGTGAACAAAATCAAGGCGATGATAGAAGCAGGAATATTTTTTGTAAATTTATTTTTTGACAAAATTTTCGGCAGGAATACCAACAATAAGACTGTTCCTAGGGTGATACAGAGTGCTGCTATCTCTGCATTAGGAATATTGATAAAAATCTGCGAAACAGTCTGCCAGACATGTTCCTGCGGTTCAAGTTTCAATCCTAAGGCATTACCGAGCTGCCCGATGAAGATGATCGCGCCGATACCAGCGGTAAATCCGGAGATAAGAGGCATAGGAAGATACTTTACCACTTTGCCGACTCTCAACAGTCCAAACCCAATCTGAAAGATTCCTGCCAGAAGTCCCGCGACAAGTAATCCTTCAATGCCAAATTTTGTGACGGTGCTGAGAATCAATACTACCATGGCTCCGGTCGGACCAGTGACAGAAAAAATGGATCCGCCAAATAAAGAACCTAAGATTCCCGCCATTATCGCGGTATAGAGCCCCATCACCGGCGGAACTCCGGAAGCGATGGCAAACGCCAGTGCTAACGGTAATGCAACGACAGCAGTGATGAAACCGGCTTTGAGATCGTACAGAAAATTCTGCCTGAAATAGGTTTTCAGTTGATTTTTATACTCCATAAAGCCCGACTACAGCAGCTACTATTTAAGTTTTGTTATTAACCATTGTTAATCAAGGTTATTCCAAAAATTCCAACTCGCATATCAATCCTACATGATCCGACCAGGGAAATGCGAAGGTCCTATAATCGTGGATCCTGATATTTGGTGAAGCTACAATGTGATCCAGATCCTGAGTAGGATCGCCATTCTGATAGGTCTTGAGGCCGAAATTTTTTGGGGGATAAAGACCGGAGGATAAGATTATTTTCATGGTCTCACTATCATGGCTATCGTTATAATCGCCTGCTGCCACGATATAACTGTTTGGATTTTTTTCTTTAAGTTCAGTAATATACCCCGCTATCTCCTGAGCTTCTCCTTTTCTGGTGGAATTATCTTCACTGCCATCATCAAGATGAGTAGTAATAAGATCTAGTTTTTTATTTCCTATCCTGATTTCAGTATGGATAAAATCTTTGAAAAGATGTCCGATTCTGCTATCTGCATCATTTTTGTCGCCATACAAATGGCGGTGGACCGCTCGCATGGGAAATCGGGAAATCACCGCATTGCCGGTAATCCATAAGGGTAATTTCATGTATTGATCAAAGACAACATAATCATACGGTGTGTTCATATATTCTGCGATGAGTTTTGGCTGGTCCAATCCTCCTGTCTTTACCGTTCCGGCATAATCAACTTCATTCAAGCTAATGATGTCTACGTTCTCCTTGAGCAGGGAATCAGCTAACCATCGCGCATGGCGATGAGCTTCTGCTGCGGAGATGGATTCAAATAAAAAAGGAGTATTGCCGCGCAGATCGGCTGCATTAAGATGGACAAAATTAATCTTCCGGATATCTTCCTGGGAAGCGGCTTCTTCGTATCTGGGAGCGCCATTAAGATGCACCACTTCAAAGATGCCTAAGCAAGAGGTTAAACTTAGACTAAGGATACCTGGTAGAATATTTCTTGGTGTAAAAGACATGGTAAAAAATAATTTGAGGGTTATATAAAGATGGTGTATATTATCTATTTATTTAGTCAACATCTTGACTTCATACGATCCTAAAGAATAAACTTCCACACTATTCCGTAAGAATTCCAGTGCACTTTTGACCCGCTCTTCCTGAACATGGGCATCAATCTCGATATAGAACACATATTCTCCCATCTTTTTTCCGGAAGGCAGTGATTCAATTTTTACTAAGTTGATATTCTGCGAAGCCAGAGGCGCTAAAAGGTGAAACAGCAATCCTGGCCTATCTTCTTTAGGCTTTAGCAGCAAACTGGTTCTTGTCTGACCTGAAATTTTCTTTTCTTCAGCGGAAATGACAAAAAACTGGGTTACGTTATCATGATTATCTTCGATATTCTCTTGCAGTATCTGTAGGCCGTAATGTTCTGCCGCTTCTTTAGAACCGATAGCCGCAAAAGATTCATCCTGTGCTGCAGTTTCCATCGCTTTTGAGGTGCTGGAGGTTTCTACAATGTTTTTTCCCGCCAAAAAGTTTGAGCATTGCCCTAACGCCTGAGGATGGGAAATGATTTTTGTGTACTGTTTGCTTTTACCTGCCACACAATGCCGGATAGGAACAATATAAGCTTCATGTATTTTCACTTTATATTTTAACAAGCCAAGAATGCTTTCTCGTACGCTTCCCTGCAGCATGTTTTCAATAGGAATAATCCCTTTGGCGACTTTTTTTTCGGTCACGGCAATAAAAATCTCTTCAATGCTGTTGCAGAGCAGCAACTCTTGCTCAGAAAAAACTTTCTTTCCCACGAGATGTGAATAACTATACGCTGGCCCCAGAACGGCAATCTTACTCATCAATTATTTTCACTCTCTTCTTTCTCAGCGCAGGATGATCTTTAAATTCTTCTTGAAGAGAACGAAGCTTGTTTTCTAACCCCATTTTTGTTCTTCCTTGCACTAACGCGTTTACCTCTTTCACCGATTTCTCATACGCGCGCACTACTTTATCTGTAAAAGGATTTTCAAAGAATATCCCTGAATACAATGAAGGATCCTGCGAGAGCATTCGTTTTACAGCGTAAAGGCGAAGGATATATGCCGGGGTGCTTATCTCTGGTTGGTTTTTTCCCTGCTTTATTTTTGCAAGAGTATTGGCAAAGTATAAGTTAGATAGATGAACTAAAACTTGTTTTTCAGCCATGATTTTATCATGTTCTTCCGCAGTCATAAGGTAAATTTTCATCCCTAATTCTTCCATTGTTCTTTTGTACCAGGAAAGATATTCCTTCCCTCGTTCTGGGCAGAGGACCATTTTTTCTCCTTTGAATGAGTCAACGCTCGGTCCGAAAAGCGGATGTCCGCCGATGACTTCTGCTTGCGAATATTTGAGCATTGCCGCTACCGGTTTAATCTTTACCGAAGTGAAATCAGTAAGCAGGGCTTCTTTTCTCACGTAAGGACCGATTTCCTGTATCACTTCTTCTGTTTTTTGGAGAGGAACGGAAACAATGACGACGTCTCCCTGCTGGGCAAGTTTAATATTATTGGAATTACTTTCATTTGAAACGAGAACAGTATAATCCCTCTGCTGAAAGGCGTCCGCAAATAAGGAACCCATTTTACCTCTGCCGCCGATGATGGAAATAGTTTTTGGTTTCATTGCTGTATATCCTTTGATTTTTTAATAATTATTTCAAACAGTTCTTTTATAAATGTTTCGTCGTCAAAACCCTTTTCTTGGAACGCTTCTATTCTCTCTTGAAGGATGATTTTTTCGCGTTCTTGATCTTGGACCGGGAGCTTGTTTTCCAGTTTGTACTTCGCAATTTCCTTACAGATCTCCAGCCGCTTCACTACCAATTCCAAGAGCTGCTCATCCAGCGCATCTATCTTCTTCCTATATTCCTGTAAGCTCATCGCTGCGGCACTCTCCGACGTTTAATCTCCGAGGCGAATCCCCTGAATGATGAACTCCTCATTCCCTGATCATAGTCGCAGACATCTACACCGTCAATCTGCGGTTTTTCATCATCCCGTATCACATCTATGATCAAGCCATTGGCAGCGGCATTGAGATATGCTTTACCTACCTCTGGAACCAAATCTCGGCATCCGCTAGAATGACTCGGATCGCCAATGACCGGAAGGTAGGTTGCTTTCCGCAGCTGATAAAGGAAGTCTGGTTGGGGAGTATTTCTCATTCTCATAGTGGGCTCATTTATTCCACGTTCGCAGAGGATTATTTTAGGTTTTTTTCCTTGCTGGTCATACTCTAGGGCCAGATATTCTGCTGCGCATAACACTTCTTTAAGTTTCGGCTTGGGACCAGTTTTCAGTAGCACTGCTTTATCATGTTTTGCAGCGTAT
>JAUSJN010000064.1 GCA_030647325.1 Nanobdellota archaeon
ATGAATCAAAAACCAACGCAAAAAAAAGATGGCGCTTCGATCTTTGTCGCTTCCATGCTGCAAAGCGCGCAGGAAAACAAGGAAGTCAAGCCGCAAACTCGGCATGATAATGTCGATCCTCAAGAGATCGACAAGTTGATGGCCAACATCAAGAAAGGATTAGTCAGGAAATAAATAAGTAGTTTCTTGAGACCAACAAATTTTTTAAACTGTTTCTGGTCTTATTTAGATAATGAGAATTCTTTCCGGTGAAGAAGCACAAAAGGCAGTAAGATACATCGAAGATGCGGCAACTGCTGCTGCCTATGCCAGTTGCTTCCGTTCTAAGTGCGGGTCAGTGATAGTAAAAAATGACCAGATCATCGGTAAAGGATACAATGCTCCTCCTTTAGATGTCAAATTGGAATACTGCCTAAAGGATTCCCTGCCTCTCAATTTCAAATCGGATAAAACCTGCTGCATGCACGCAGAGCAACGCGCCATCATGGATGCATTACAGCATCACCCGGACAAGCTTCCCGGATCACGATTATATTTCATTAGATTGGATGAACAAGGACAGAAAAAAAAATCAGGGGATCCTTATTGCACTATCTGCAGTAAATTCAGTCTGGATGCCGGAATCGGCGAATTTGTGTTGTGGCGAGAAGAAGGGCTTTGTGTGTACGATACAGTTGAGTATAATGAGCTGTCGTTTAAGTTTAGAGGGTAACTGAAAGACCAATCATCACTCTTCCCTGAACAAATACTCCGGTAAATACGTCCTTTTATGATACTCATACACTTCAATCAGATTAAACCCGGCAATCAAGTCGCTGAATTCTTCACGCAGCTTACTGATGATATATCGAATCCGGCTCTTATCCAGGGACTCCAGGTCAATTTCCATGTCCCAGTCGCCCACTGTTTTGTTGAGCTGGATGACTTCGGGATTGTCATGCAGATAATCCAACAATCTTGATTCGTATTCTACATCTACATTATGGAGCTTTAGAAATAACCTGCTTTTAGTGATGTCTAACTTGTTTTTATCTAATAAAAATTTGCAGCCACGGATAATGCTTCTTTTGGCAAGCTGATGCAAGATTGATTTTACAGTTTTGACATTTAGATCAGATTCTTTTGCTAGTTTTGTATAGCGAATGGTAGGCTGGCGCAGTAGAACTTTCAGGACCGCCATCTCTTCTGGTTTAAATTCTTCTTTTTCACGATCTCCACCAACAATCTTTTGATTATAGAGTGTCAACAATTCAGTGCTATTCACTAAATAATGCCTGGGATAAATATGGGTTACGATATTTAATACAATTTTATATTCCTTGAGCAAAGGGCTGGCAGTGATTATCTTTTTGAATTCTTTATTGAATTTAGAAGGATTAGGCGCGGCAAATTCCACCGCGAGATCAAACTCTCCGACTAGATCATATATCGCTAATACGTAAGGATTTTGCCGAAGCTCAGTTATGACTTTTATTTTATCTTGTTCCTTGATGTAGACTCCCTTAAAATACACCCTAAAAAGTATCAACCCAAAGTGAGAATAGTCAAAAATGTAATAGGGATCATGTAAAACCCCTTCTTTTTCTAAGACGGAAATATTGTATTTCAGGAGCTGGGGGCTCTTCTTCACTAAACGACCTAAATCTTTAAGACTCATGCGGGCATTCTCTGAACGAAGGAATACTAAAGAGGGGTCTATTTTGTTCACAGGGCTAATTTCTTTTATTTATTAATAAATTTATCCTATTTTTTAACTAAAAATAAAAAAATAAGCTTCAAAGCATATAAATATAGGAAAACGTATACTGGTTATACGATGAGAGAAACTTACCAGCCTTCTGAACTTGAAGACAAGCTATTTAGCCTTCTTGACCAGATGCGATTAAATGAACTTCAGCGCGTAGAGAAAGCAAAAGAAGAGGGGAAAGAAGGGAAGGAAACCGAATACTATATCCACGGTCTTTGCGCAGTGTTAGGTTATGATCCGAAAGAGCATGCTCCTTATTTTGATTTTGCTGCAGGCGAGGATATTTTCCACGCCCAAGATATGTATCTAAAAAATCCCGATGCTTTACAAGCGCTGGAAGAAGCGATGAAGATAGACGGGGCGATCCTTATCAATTCTGAGGGAAAATTGATGCATAGCGGCAAGTACATGCTTAGTGATATGAAGAAAGTTTATTCTACCAACAAAGAAGCATTAGCTACATATAAATATCTGCAGGAAGCTTCCGATGCTGGCACCAGGCATATAGCGGCTATCGCACTCTCTGCCCAGCAACCAGATTTGTTATTTTATACGCTCAAGAGCGATTATCCCGAACTGCGAGTCTTTAAGGGAGGACGTATTGTCCGCTCCACGGTTCCAGGAGAAGTTGAAAGGTATAACGCGCCAGCATCAACTTCTGAAAATCTTATCTGTAATTACTAGGTTTATTTAAGAAGAACTTTATACTCCCCTAATCCTTCAATCTCTTTCTTCAGCTTCTTTAAATCCAATTTTCCTTCGTGCTCAATAACAGTTTTTCCGGTCTTGAAATCAACAGCACAGGATTTCACTCCCGGCATTTCAGAGCAGACTTCTTCTATCAGCATCTTGCACGATTTGCAGTGCGTTCCTTTTACAGTTATAATTGTCTTCATCTTTACGGAACTACCTCAAATGTTCCCGGTCCGGCCATGCCCATGCCGCAGGTGAAGGTTATTTTGCCGGTCTGCTGGGGAGTAAAAGTGATAGTTTTAATGCTATCTTTGGGCAACCTCTCTGTTATTCCTAATTTAGGAACACTGATTATTCCAGCACAACCTTGCGCATTTTTACCATCAATATTCCATTCGACTGGAACTCCTTTCTTGATAGTAAATTTATCGGGAAAATAATCAAGGCCATCTACCTTTAGGTCAATGATTTGTTTCTCTCCAACTACATTAGAATTAATATTGGTATCTATGCTATTATCTATTGATGGCAAGGCAACTGCTGCGCCGACTAAATTAAAACCAGGGGTTAAGTTAACTATACCTAAAACTATAACTAACACCGCGGAAAAAGTCATAAAGTATCTCTTGACGTTTCCTTTGGTAAAACTGGAGAAGGCTCCAATTCCTGCTAATGAAGGAAGCGTCCCTAAAGAGAAAGCTAACATGGTTAATGCGCCAACCATAAAGCTTCCTTTTCCTAGCACATATAACTGTAAGGCCTGGGTAAAGCCGCAGGGCAAGAGAAAGGTGGCTGCACCAAACAGAAATGAAGAAGTTTTGCTTGCTGGCTTCTGTCCCTGATGACTGGTATCATACAATTTATGAGCTATGAATTTTGGCATCTTGATCTGAATCTTATTCAGCCAGGGAAAGATGCCTAACAACTGCAATCCCATCACGATCATCAGCAGGCTAGCGATAATAACAATGATACCAGTTACACCCGAAGAGATAGTGAGTACTGAGCCAAGCGCGCCGATAGCCCCTCCAAGAATGGTGTACGAAGCAATTCTTCCTGCATTAAAGTAAAGATGAGGTTTGAATTTATGCCATCCCTGGAGATGCTGGTTCCTCTCATTAAATTTGCTTGAGACTGCTAACAATAATCCTCCTGCTACAGCCAAGCAGGTTGAAGTGGCAGCCACTAAGCCGATCACAAAAATAAATCCATAACTCATATTGTCGGTTACACCAAAATTCTTTGGCAGGAGATCAAATTGAGTTAATAGGAAGTAACCTGCAAACAATACCACTAACACCGCACCGATCTCTGAATATCTTTCCTTGTCTTTAAGGATGAAAGGATTTGTTGAATTATTTTGATCATGATTACTTTCTTGTAAAGATAAAATATACCCTTTCTCTTTGACTGCATCCTGAAGTTGTTGCATATTAACGTTATCAGCACATTCTACTTCTGCCTGCTCTTTTGCCCGGCTGACCTTTACTTTCTCCACCCCTGGAATTTTCTTTAGATTACGTTCTATCAATACTTCACAGCTGGAACAGGTCATTCCCTGGACTTTAAGATTAAGCTTTTTCATGATTATCTTTTCAGGCCTTCTTCAATTTTAAAGACTTTCGCCTCAATAACAAGGAATTGGTCACCACGCTTACTGAACTTAAGGCCATCGCTCCACCAGCAATGATAGGGCTTAACAACCAACCAGTAAACGGATACAGCACTCCTGCAGCAATAGGAATTCCGAGAACATTGTAAATCAAGGCCCAGAACATATTCTGTCTCACTTTAGACATAGTCATTTTACTTAGTTTAATGGCTCTCGGAACATCTAACAAACTGTTTTTCATCAGCACGATATTTCCTGTCTCCATGGCCACATCCGTCCCTGAACCCATAGCGATACCAATATCTGCTTGCGCCAGAGCTGGTGCATCATTGATGCCATCGCCAACCATGGCCACTTTTCCTTTACGCTGTAATTGTTTAACATATGCCACTTTATCTTCTGGCAGCACTTCCGCAAAGAATTTGTCAATACCCACTTTCTTGGCAATCGCTTGCGCAGTTCTTTTATTATCGCCAGTAATCATATATGGAAATAAGCCCATATTCTTAAGAATGGCAACAGCTTCTGCCGAATCTTCTTTCAATTCATCTGCGACAGCGATCAGGCCTAAAACATTTTTTTTATCGGCAAGAACCATCACGGTTTTTCCTTCACTTTCTAAGGCTTCCTTTTTAGAGAGGTAAGCGGAAAGAGATATTTTCTTTTCTTTCATCAATTTGATATTCCCAAGGTAATATTCTTTTGAACCAAGCTTTCCTTTCACACCTTTGCCCACTAGCGCCTGAAATGCAGTCACTTTTTGGAAAGATATTTTCGCATCTTTTCCCTTCTGCACCATCGCTTCAGCTAGTGGATGTTCAGAATTCTTTTCCAGGCTGGCGGCAATTTCTAAAACCTTCTTTTCTGAAGCGCCTTTGACCGCGACCACATCAGTAACGACCGGCTTCCCTTTGGTGATGGTCCCAGTTTTATCAAAAACAATATACTTTACTTTATGTGCAGCTTCCAGGATGTCACCGCCTTTGATCAGAATTCCGTGGGTAGCCCCTTTTCCAGTGCCCACCATGATAGAAGTCGGAGTAGCTAACCCTAAGGCGCAAGGGCAAGCGATGACTAATACTGCAACCGCAGTGATTAAAGCAAATTCCAACTCCGCATTGAGAAGAAAAAACCAGACCAGAAAAGTTATCAGAGCAATGCCTATTACAATAGGTACGAAGTAGGCGGAAACCTGATCTGCGAACCGCTGTATAGGTGCTTTTTTTCCCTGCGCATCCTCGATGAGCTTTACGATTCGAGCAAGAGTAGTTTGTGCTCCCACTTTAGTAGCTTTAAATCTGAAAGTTCCTTGTTTGTTAATAGTAGAACCAATAACTGTATCTCCTTTCTTTTTTTCTACGGGCATGCTTTCTCCGGTTACCAGGCTTTCATCAACGGAAGAATAACCCTCTATAACTAATCCGTCAACCGGTATTTTTTCTCCCGGCTTAACAATGATCATATCCCCTACAACAACTTCTTCTATAGGAATTTTCAATTCTTTTCCTTTACGGATAACGGTAGCAGTTTTTGCGCCCATCTTTACTAACTTAGCGATAGCCTGGCTGGTTTTTCCCTTTGCGACTGCTTCTAAATATTTTCCCAATAAGACTAAGGTGATCAAAATCGCAGAGATCTCAAAATATTGATGTCCCCCCGAAGTGAAAAGTACTGCATAAACAGAGTAAAAATAAGCGGCACTGGTCCCGATAGCGATCAATGAATCCATATTGGCGGATTTATTTTTTAGTGCCGCCCAGGTCCCCTGATAGAACGGCCGGCCGATGTAAAACTGAACCGGGGTGGAAAGAACCCAGAGGATATATTCTTGATAAGGAAGAGAGGTGAGGAACATGCTGATAATAAGCGCTGGAAGGGAGAATGCAACACTAAGGATGACTTTAAATCTTAATTTCTGAATCTCTTTTTTCCGCAACTGTTCTTCCCGAGCATAGCTTTGATCAGTAAGTATCTCGGCATTGTAACCTTTCTTTTGCACGGCTTGGACTAAGTCGTGTTCATTTGTTTTTGCAGGATCAAAAGTAACTGTGCCTTTCTCGGTAGAATAGTTCACTACCGCTGAGTTTACGCCATCTACTTTCTGCAATGCTTTTGTCAATATGGTGCTGCAGCTGGCGCAATGCATGCCGGAAATCTTTAAGGTGGAAGTCTGTATTTTTGATGTCTTGTTAATCATGATTTAACCCCCCTAGTCAGAACTGAAAAAATAAAACTTCTGCGTTGAATAATATCGCGTAATCCCGATTGTTGAAAAAGATTTCTTATCTCCTTCCTACTATTGACTTTAACACAGCCCGGTTCAAGTTTCTCAAACAACCGGTGTATTGGCCTCAAAAAAAAATTAATATCAACCACAATAACCTTTCCTCCTTTTTTCGCTACTCTTTTCATTTCTGCAATAGCTCTGGATTGATCATAATAATGATGAAAAGATTCTGTAGAAACAACGTAATCAAATGAATTATCGGTAAACGGCAATTGGTGGACGTCGGCCTTTTTTAGTTTAGCTTGATTAACTAACTTCCTACGTGCTTTCGTAATCATCTGAGAAGAGAGATCAATGCCGTAAAGGATATTTTTCTTTTTCTTCACCAATTCTCGTAAAAACTCCCCGGTTCCGCAACTGACATCGAGAACTTTTCCGCGGTCAATCATCTTTAATACCGGCTGATAAAATTTTCTCATCCAAAATTGAAATAAAGGTCTATCATAGGTTTTCGCCCAGCGATCAAAGAATCGTATATTCTCAGATTTTTTATTTCTTTCTTTCATGTTGTTCCCCTAGTAATTTACAGCAATACTCGTCCATATGCGCATCGGTGAATTCCAACAACGGTTTTATGGTTTTTTTATTCACAGTGTAATATCTTAACTTGCCGTCTTTCTCCATAAAGACCATGCCGTGGTACTCCAACACTTTAAGGTTATGTGAAACCATGGTTTGTTCGAATCTCGTAGCTTCGCAGATTTCTCCCACATTCTTTTTTCCTTGCCGTAATACGTTGATGATTTGCAATCTATTTGGATTTGCTAATGCACCGAAAAAAAACCCGTAGGTTTCCAGGGTATGCTTCATTATATGACCATAATATCATATGATATATAAATCTTATGAAGCCTGAAAATCTATTCAATCGCTTGATTAAGATAGGTCTCAATCATAGGCCGCAGCCGTGAAGAATTGGTATAAATTGCGAGAGTAGGATCGCTTTTTTCATAGATACTCGTGACCACACCTACCTGAGAATTTCGTAAATCAAAAACTGGGGAACCGGAATTCCCGGGAATCATTGAAGCTACAAAAGAGGATACGCCGTGGTTATTTATTTTTTTTCCAGCTTCAATTACTCCCACCAGATGCCCCATTGAAACTTCGGTCTTGAAAATTGATTTTTCAACAGGGAATGGATGCAATTGCTGGAAATGATGGTCTGCATCGACTGAACCGCTCTTTTCCACTTCGCTGAATAACTCGCCTGCCAGATAAGAAGTGTTGCTGTAGGTTATGGAATAAACCAGGTCCTGTAACGGTTGAGTACTATCGGAAAGAAGTGTAGTCTCTCGAGGCTTGATCACATCTATTTTCCCTAATAAGATATCATCTTTGATGGAGAATATTAAAGGACGGGCAGATGCGGCAAACCCTTCTATCGGATCGTACAACAACATGAAGCAATTATCTGCGCCCTGCTCATGATCTTTCAAAGAGTCTTCAAAAACATGGTGGGCAGTCAAGAAATATCCTTCAGCATTCAGCAAAAAAGAGCTGCCTAGGGATTGCACCACCAGCTTCCCTGATTCTTGATGTACATGATACAAAATCTCTGGAAAGCGCGCTTCGGATACTTCCAGCTCTATTATCCCTTCTTCATCCAGCGAAGGTTCTGATGGCTTAGTTAGCAGTTCTTCCAGCGAACTCCTTTCTGTTGCAGGAATTTTCTCCAAAATATGATAATCTCCTACTTTGTCGTACATTACGGCTGGAATCTGCAGGGGCGGTGAAGGAGAACAAGCCGTGATAGTAAGGCCCAGAGACAGAACTGCCAAGCAATTTTGCGGTGACATGTAATTCCGGGAAATGCCATCTTTATAAATTTTATGTGCAGCACATTAATAAATAATCCAAAATTTACTATTTTATGGATAAAAAAACATTGGTCCTTCTTGGCGCTTTACTTCTCAATTGCCAAGGTGAAAAACCGCTCACCCTAAAACATCTGCCCATTCCTAATATAGAAAAAATAATATCAGACCTCAGGCCGGAGGAGAAACCGGAAGAAAAAGTGCAGCCGAAAGGAATTCAATGCATGATCGACCTTTCCAATGATTTTATTCCAGAAATTTTATCGCTCTCCCGTGATGCGCAGCAATATTTCAGTACCGAAGGGATCCTGCAGAACCCCTTGCAGCGGGAACGCTTTGGTATTTTTTCCAGCTTTGCGCATCATCAGAAGCCATTTGAACATTATGCTAAAGCCATAGAACGAAGAGGCGACCAGGAACAACCAAAGATTGAATCCTCTTTTGTCCCTTACACTTCAGAAAAGACCATCAAAAAAATCTCTTCCTTAGAACAACAACTTCAGGATGACCAGCTTCCGGAAAAACAAAAAGAAAAAATGAAACAGGAATTAGGGGTCTTACAAAAACAAGTTCAGGAAATAAAAGATATTCAACTTCTATTGCAGTGGGAAGATCTCTATAAGGGAGAGATAGATGGCATTTATGATGTAAAGACCATTGCTGCAGTGATGAAGTATCAACGATTTCATCAGCAGCGCTTACCTAACCAATACGTTTCTATTGATGGAATATTACACGAATTGAAAGCCGATGGCAAGATCAACAAATCGACCCGGCATCTGCTCAACCAGGAATTTGAGGGATATGCTTTTGCCGGAGTGCATCGAGTACTAGAAGAAAGAGTGTTTCACGCCAAATGCAATGGACGTTATCCGTATGTCATTGAACCGCAAGAATTAGAGAAATTGACTAAAAGCGCCATGGAACAAATAAAACTGCATACAGTAGAAGGAGTGCAGAAATTCTTTGCTGAAGAATATGAAAGTGCAACAGTAGATTTAGAAATTCCCGAACGCTACACCCGAGATTCCATGAAGTTAGAGATTGATGTAGAGAAATGGGATTCCGGAAAATGGGAAAAAGTACGTACTAAAACTAATGTAAAATTATATGCTGTTGAGAACGAAGGTCGTTTGCAACTGCTACAGACTAAGGCAGTTGTAGGCGGCTGGGTGAAAAATAAAAAGAAAGGGACTAAAAAACAATATGAAACACCCACCCGCGAATTTTATCTAAAAAAATTAACAATACTGCCGCACTGGATCCCTCCGGAATGGGCAGCGGCCGAGGAAGAGGTCAAAGAGGAAGAGAAATTGCCCGGACCATTCAACGCTTTCGGCATGTTAAATACACCATTATATTACGATAATAAAGCACAGAAAGATCCATTCAAAGGCTGGCAGGATGGAGATCATGGATATCGGATACACCTTACGCCTTGGCCTTCTAGCGTGGAAAACGGGGGAAATTCCCACGGCTGCATCAGGATCCATCCCAATATGAGCAGATTCTTTTATTTTATAGTCGGTTACACCCCGCATACCATCGCGCTCGAAAATTTTGAAGGAAGAGATACTTTGAAGTTCACTCCTTCAAGAGGGAGTTATATTCCTTTAAAACCAGAACATTATATCAAGGTGAGGACCTGTGAAGAAGAATGCAGATAGTCAATGCTCGATCACATAGACCTTAAACTTAGGTTCTTCTAAGGCAATAGCACCAGGTTTAGGAAGAGGTTCTAAAACCACTTCTTCTGGAACTGTCACGTCCCATTCCTGTGAAAATTCATATTCCCCATCGCTTACTACCACAGAAACTTTCTTCTCACCAGGGATTGTAAAGGTTCTTTCAACCATATTGGCGCCGGTAATCTTTTCCCCGCCTGGTTCAAAAGTCCAACTATAGGAAAGAACACTCCCATCGGCATCAACAGTATTGACAGAAAAGTTATGTGGCTGGCCTGGTCTCAGAGTAACGGGTCCTATTGGAGCGACGCTTATTAGTTCCGGTTTCTGATTCACATTCTTCACCACCAATTTTACAGGATGATTGACATCAAATTCTTTATCGGAAGCTACAAAACTTATCCAATGCTCCCGCGAGCTATCGGAGCCTTTTCCTAAGAAGCTCACTTCACTTAAAACCGAACCTTTGGAGGCATTACTGGATGAAACGAAATCATGATCTGGCTTCCAGACTAAAGTATTATTCTTAAAAGAAGCTCCTTTCGGCAAATTTTCTACAGATAGAGAGAGTGTATCATTGTCGTAATCAAAGGCATCAAAAGGCAGTACAAACTCTTCTCCCTCGTATAGTTGGTATTGATCACGAGGAACTACTACGGTAGGCTGCCGGTTCTTCTGCAGCACGGTAACGGCAAGCGGCATGGTCTGGGAATGTACTCCATCAGTAGCAGTCACGTAGATAGTATA
The DNA here is from genome assembly GCA_030647325.1 of Nanobdellota archaeon. Taxonomy (GTDB): domain Archaea; phylum Nanobdellota; class Nanobdellia; order Woesearchaeales; family GW2011-AR9; genus JACPIL01. The sequence continues at coordinate 10,589 of JAUSJN010000064.1, forward strand.
TTCTCCTGCATCTTCGTAGGCAGTTTCCCAATGGCCTTTCCGCTTATGTGCTGGTTCAGTGAAATAATATCGCACAATATCTCCATCAGGATCATATGAGTTTGGCTGTAACTGCAACACTTCTCCCTCAGTCATGGTCAAGGCGGACGGCATTTCCAAAACAGGAGGCTGATTAGAATTGGATACCACTACTGGCACAAATCCGGTTGAACAAAGCTCTTGGCTGCACACCTTCACTTCCAGCCTTTCTAGTTTTTCACGCAACAGTCTCTGCTCAAGACGAAGGGCGTTAAGTATGTTGCTCAGCAGGCCTCCTCGTCTCTTAATGTAATCATACCCGGGAGACCAGGTAAAAGTATTGGTGTCCTGATCATATAGCGCCCCTTCAGGGGCGTTGACGAAAGAAACTTCAACTTCCTCTCCGTCAGGATCTGATACATTCACCATAAAGGATAATTCTCCTCCTTCTTTGACTTCAAGCTTCCCCGGAAGATGCAATTCCGGAGCGCGGTCAACATTTAGGATCGTCACTTCAACTTTTTCTTTCACTTCATCAATACCGTCCGAAACATAAAATTTTATATTGTGTTTTCCTGCATCTTCAAAGGTGGTCTGCCAATTTCCCTTTTCATCAAATGTATGGTCAAAAGTATAGGTAAGTGTATCTCCATCAACATCTTTTTCTGGAAGTTCAAGCGTAATTATTTCTCCTTCTTGCACGGTAATGGGAGATAATCCTATTTCTGGCTTGCGATTGACATTTTCAACATTCACCTGCCATTTTTTTTCAACCTGATGAATTATATCGCTAACCATGACTGCCAATTCATACTCTCCGGAACTTGCAAAATCAAAAGAATAATCTCCGCTGCTATTTTTAGTCAAAGATTGGCCATTCAAAGTCCAGAAATATGAGACAGGATCATCATCCCCATCTTCTGCTTCCACATAAAAGGGAAGCTCTTCGTTCTCTTTTAGAGAGATTTTTTCTTCACAAGGAATCAAACAGGATGTTTTATTCCTGTGCAGAAATAAAGTATTTTCTTTATTTCTTGCATCAGAAAAAGAAGCAGTGATCGCAGGAGGTTGGTTGGTATCAAGCACTTCCACTTCTACGCGCAGAGGAATAGTGAATTCTCCGTCTTTCACGATAAATTTAGCGACAAATGTTCCCTGATCATCATAATCGGGAGTCCAGCGGCCATTCTTGTCAAATGGCGGAGTAAAGACGTATTCCAAAGGATCCTCATCCGGATCAGCAGCAAACTGCCTCAATTCCAAGGTCTGCAGCTCTTTAACCGCTACTTTTTTTTCCTTCTGATAAGGAGCTTGGTTCTTATTTTCAACGATCAAAATTACTTCCTTGGCTGTCTTATGCACGCCATCAGAAGCAATGATCTTCAGGCGGTATTCGCCGGCATCATTATATCCGGTCTGCCACTGTCCTTTCTCATCCAAGGGAAGGGAGTAGAAATATGTTACCTGGTCATTATCCGGATCAAGAGCTTCGGGAGAGATAGTCACAAGATCTGTTTCTTGTACCTGAAAGGTCTTGGCTGCGCCGATCGCACCTGGGATTACTAATAAAAGAGAAAAAAGTACAAGCACAGAGATGATTTTTTTAAGACCCATAGTATTTTTTTGTTGGAGGATTAAAAAAAATAAAATTTAATTGACCGCCAATTTCACTTCAACTATTTCCGGAGGCATGTTGACGTCCTCAACTACCACGCTGACTTTTTTTGTGACCACGCCTTTTCCATCATTAGCGGTGACGGTAACAAGATATTCACCGTGGTCAGTATAACCAGTTTTCCATACTCCGCCATCTCCGACCGGATCGCTGACGCTGACCTTAACCTCGTCTCCATCAAGATCCGTCACTTCAGGTTTGACAGTCACTACTTCCCCTTCTTTCACTACCAGATCCTGAAGATTGGTCAGTACCGGAAGCTCATTGACATCATCAACCAGCAAAGTAAATGTTTTCTCAGTCTGTAATTCTCCATCGCTGGCCACGACCTTAACTTGATATTCGCCAGCGCTGCTGTGATCAGTGGTCCAGCTGTTCTCCTGCAGCGGCGCAGAGACAGTGACAGTGACTTCATCCCCGTTAGGATCAGAGACCATCGGTTTGAAATTGATGACTTCTCCTTCTTTGACGTGAAGATCAGCTACACCGCTGACTACCGGGGGAACATTCACCCTGTTCACCACTATCTTCAGCTGCTTTTCCGTAGTCAGCTTGCTGTCGGTGGCGGTAAGTGTAACAACATATTCCCCGGCATCGCCATAATTTGTTTTCCATTGCCCTAATTTATTCAAGGGAGGAGTAAATGAATATTCAACCGAATCCTGATCAGGATCATGTACCTTCACCGTAAGCTTGACCATCACATTCTCATCCACTTCGATGACCTGCATCTCTTCGTTTTTTACGGGCTCTTCGGTGAGTTCAGGAAGGACCACCTCTTCAACTTCTGTCTCTACTGCTTCTGGCAGTTCCTTCTCCACCTCCGCAGGCGTATTTCCTAATTGCAATTCTTGCTCTATTTGAGCGATCTCATCCAGTAGACGGGATTCTTCCGGATCTTGCTGAGGATCCTGTTGGGTTTTATAATTGACACAACCAACAAGAAAGATCAAAAATACTATGCTCACGATTACAGTCACTACTTTTTTCATTATTTTACACCCCTGAATATGATACTTACCCCTATCGATAGTGCTGAAAAGAGTGATATTTAAAGATTTAGAGAGCAAGGAATATATTTTTAAGAATGATATCTTAAAGAAAAACCAAAGATACAAATCAAGCTATCCTAGAAAAATATGGCCCCG
>JAUSJN010000067.1 GCA_030647325.1 Nanobdellota archaeon
GGACCTTGTGTCAACACTGCTGCAGCTGAATTGTTAGGTAACCCATCCGATTGTACGGAAGGATTTACCCCTGGAAAAGCACGCGTTAAGTTGTTCGAGCATGCTAACGGAAACGTAGCTATGCTTGTAGCAGGTTACAGCGGCGCTGACACCAGACTGGCTGGAAAAGTTATCGCTAACAGAGCAAGCGAACTATCCGGTAAGGAATTAGTTGTAGAAGGAACGACTTACGCAGACGCTAAGTTGAGCAAGCCTTCCGCAGCAGCTCCTGCAGCTGACGCAGAATAAGCCTAACGGCTTTTTTTTCTTTCTTTTTTTTACATTTTTTAAAATTCTCCTCATTTATTGAAAACAAAAGTCAAAGAAAACCGCCCACGACCAGTCTGTTGACTAGTCGCATGTTCGCTTCGCTCAGGCGGTTTTCCGACCCTGCTTTTTCCAGTCAAAGTTTTTTTTGTTAAATAACTACTAGTGAACACGCTGGTGGAAAGAGCAGATTTTATAAGCAATAACATTCTTCTATGGTTTAAAGAGGTGAAGAATATTCAATACAAAAGTTATGTCCCTGTCATTTTATTTGCTCTTTTGATGATAGCCTCTTTTTTAATACTCAAGCCTCTGTTACTGGCTCTTTTCGTCGGCGCTTTGCTGGCATATGCTTTCTATCCTCTTTATACCTTTATGGTAAAGAAGACCGGGAAGCCTACTATCTCTTCATTTTTAGTATGTTTTTTAGTCTTACTGATAGTTATTATCCCGGCAGGGCTGCTGATCAAGGTCTTGATACAAGAATCGTATGTCATTTATTTGCTGGTTAAACAGAAACTAGCGGTAGGGTTGTTCAAAAATTGCACCACTGAGCTTTGTATAGCAATTTCTGATTTCAGCCAAAGTGAAGCAGTCAGTTCGCAGCTGAAAGAAATCACCCGGTCTGCGACTAACCTGATCATAGGAAAAGGTTCTGCTTTCTTAGTCAACATCCCCAGGCTGGCGATCAACCTGTTTGTGGTTTTCTTTACCATGTTCTTCTTTTTGAAAGATGGTGAAGCGCTACTAAAAAGCTTAAATAATTATTTCCAGCTTCGGCATAAAAATTATGTTTTGATTCTGGGCAGGATGAGGGAGATTATACATGGCATCGTCTATGGTTTTTTGCTGATAGCCATGATCCAGGGAATTTTCGGTGCTTTAGGTTTTTTCCTTTTCGGCATACCTTCGCCGTTATTCTGGGGTTTGATAATGGGTTTTTTTGCTTTAATCCCGGCGATAGGAACAGGAGTGATCTGGGTTCCGGCTTCACTTATCTTATTGCTTGACGGGGTGTTCCAAAATTCAACTCCCTTGATCCTGAAAGGGATAGGCTTGTTTGTCTATTCTTTCATCTTTGTAGGAAGCATTGATAATATCCTCCGGCCAAAATTGATGGGCGACAAAGCAAAAGTCCATGTCGCTATCATCATGTTAGGTATCTTTGGAGGGATCCTGCTGATAGGCCCATTGGGCGTTATTTTTGGGCCGCTGGTGCTGTCATTGACTACCGAAGTGATGAAAGTCTACCTGGTAGGGAAAAAAGTTAAAAGTTAGAAAACGTCAAATTAAGATTTAGTGCTATTATTTTTTCTCTATTGTTGATTTTTCTTGGTAAATTCTATCAATTGCTGCAGGTAATTACTTAATTGGATCGTTTCAGGGATACGGCGGAGAAAGAATGTTTTTCCCAGCTGGATCGAATAGGTCTTGAAGATCCGGTCCAGGAAATTAGCCTGCGGTGAGGTATTAGTGATATTTGAATAATAGATGGCTTTTTTTCCATGCGTGATCCTATTCCTGTAAAATAGATATGGCTGCCTGGTTTTTCTGTAGGTCAAGAATGTCCCTACTACGAAGAGAGCGGCAAGGAGAAGCAATGCTCCGGTCTTAAGCATGGTCTCTTGATCCGCATCTAATTCTACCAAAGAAATATTTACCAGGATCCCCAGATAAAAAATAAACGCTAACAGGAGCAAAGAGAGCATTTTTGGGATTAAAGCTCGTCTCTTTGACTGGTAGACGCTGTACAAAGGCTGTTCTGCAGGTTGATTAGTTTGTTGTACCATTAGAATACTTAATAGTTGGTTGCTTTATATTTTTTATGGGGAGATTTGAGTAAAGAGTTAATAAAAAAAATGATGCTGGCCTCTCAGCCAGCATTGTCACGATATTGGTTGAGCGTAAGCGAAACCTCCGCCTCCAGAAATGAAGTTGATACTTCATTTCTGAGCAGAAAACAAATCGTTGCATGAAAAGCACTGCTTTTCAGCACTGAAAATCAATCGTTGTTGATTTTCATGTGTTTGTTTTCTTGCTCGCAAATGGCGTGACATTTGAAATGGACCCACCCGGATTCGAACCGGGGATCCCCTCGATACAGAAAACGCAAGCGTTTCAACACTACGCGTTTACGTCAACGAGATGTCATCTGCAGTCTCTGTCGAGAGATAGCCGCTAGACCATGGGTCCGCCTATTGGGAAAGACTTATATTCTTTTATAAATTTATTCCCTCATGGTTAATCATCATCAGTTCTGGTGGAGATTTTTCCCTAAAAAAGAACTGACCCAGATCTACTTTTCTGTCGCTTTACGCTCCTTCGCCATCTCGTTGATCTCCATCTTTATCCCCCTCTATCTTTTCCAGGAGAAAGGTCTTAGCTTTGAACAGACCTTGCTGTTTTTCATATTTTATTCAGTAATCTTTGCGGGAACCATGCCTTTGGCGGCGAAATTCGCTTCTCGTTTTGGCATAAAGCATTCCATCATGGTAGCGGTGCCGTTGTATATATCGTTTGTAGCTTTGATGTATTCCTCTTCTTCTGCGGTCATGCAGCTTCTTCTGACCAGTTCTACCTTAGGAGCATCCCAGGCGTTTTACTGGATGGGGATGCATCTTGCTTTTTTTCATGCTTCCCACCGCAAGCATCGCGGCGAAGAAGTGGGGATACGTTCCGGAGTTACGGTACTCTCGGCTATGCTGGGACCATTCATCGGCGGATTGCTGATCACTTTTGCCGGTTTTAAGGCGGTATTTGGGTTGACTACTTTCATACTATCTGCTTCTGCAGTAGTGTTGCTGCTCAGTAAGGATGGGCATGTCCCTTATCATTTTTCGATGAGAGCGGTCTTTGATAAAAAGTATTGGAAAGATTCTCTTTTCTTTGTCTCGCGAGGAAGCCACGTCATTGTCCAAGGAGTGATCTGGCCGCTGTTTATTTTTTTCATCCTGAAAAGTTATTTTACCATGGGGATCGTAGGTTCATTGATGTCCCTGAGCAGCGCGGTCTTGTTCTGGGGTGTAGGGCGTTACAGCGATCACTCTGATAAGAGAAAGATCATGCGCTGGGGCAGCATAGCTGAATCGGGGACCTGGGTATTGATGGGTTTGGTGAAGACTGTCCCACAGGTATTTGCGGTTACGGTGCTATCATCGCTGGTCAATGCAGTGCGCGAATCTCCTACCGGAGCCCTGGAATATGATAAGGCAAAAGGGCAGATCGCGGCATACTTTGTAAATCGGGAAGTTTTTATCTGCCTAGGCAGGATTCTAGCCTTAAGCGTGGTGTTGGCGACCAGCAATCTTGCCCATGGCCTGTTCTTCCAGGCTTTTGCCAATTTTGCGGCATTTTTGTTCTGATATTCTGATAGCTAAATTTATAAATTAAAGAGGATTAGGTTAAATTAATATAAGAGGTGTTGGTGATGAAGAGATATTTAGCATTTTTGATTATTTTAGTATTGTTACCCTGTGTTCTGGCTCAGGAAAATAGTTCACAGAATAGTTCACAAGATCCAGGAGTTACTCCTGATTCTTTTATGTGGGGAGTTGATAGAGCATTAGAACAGATTTCTCTGCTACTTATGACTAATCCTGAAGCAAAAGCAATGAAAGGGTTAGAGATAGCCCGGGAACGGCTCTTGGAAATTAAGGCTATGGCGGAAGAGAAGAATCTTCCTGCTTTGGAAAAAGCGCAAAAGGCGCATAGCAAAATTCTCCTTAAGGTTAAAGAAAATATCAAGTCGTTAGAAGAAGAAAATCCAGAGGAATTGCTGGAAACAGAGCTTGAACTGGAAAAAGAATTACAAGAACATCAAGAAGAAATTGATGAGATAAAAACAAAACTGAAAGTTAAAATCAAAATAGAAGGGACACTCACTCCTGAACAACAGGCTGCCTTGGATAATTTTCTAGCTTCTCTAGATAAAAGCGCCGAAGAAGTGAAAGTGGAGATCAAGATCAAAAAGGATGAAACCAAAATAAAAATTAAAGAGAAAACAGGTAAAAGTGAAAAAGAAGTTGATGATGATGTAGATAAATTAGAGAAGGAGAAGGGCTTAAGGGAAGATGAGAAAATTGAAGACGAAGATATAGATGAAAATGAAACTGAGCAGGAAGATGAAGAAGAATCGGATGAAGAAAATGAGACAGAAGCTGATGATGAAAGCAGCACCAGCGGTTCCAATAATTTAGAAGAGGACGATGCTGATGATAGCTCGGAAGATGATACAGACAGCGATGGTTCTTCCGGTTCCGGAAATTCTGGTTCGTCAGGAAGCGGCTCATCTGGTTCAGGTGGAGGCAACGGCGGTAATGGAGGAGATGATTAAACCGTAACTGCATGGCCATAGAACTTCTTTCCAAAGATCCAGCGTATGTTAACGATCCAGGATATAGGTCAAAGCTGTTGAAAGAGCATGGTTTTGAGGAAGAGGAAGCAGAGATGATCTCCGGCGAGTACCAGAAAACCGGATTTCCAAAATCGCTGCGTCATTGCCGGTTGCTATGGGAGATATATGATCTAAGTCTGGAGGAACCTTATTTCTGGCTTCTGGATTATTTTAAGGATGCGTTTCCGATCATAGAAAAAATTGAAGATTCATTTGCCGCTGCTGAGAATTCTGCGTTCTTCGGAGTGACCCAGCAGCGTCTGGGAGCGCAGCAGGATAGAATTTCACAATTCTTGGCCACCATGGGAAAGATGGTGAAGGAATTATTCCAGATGGTGCGTGAGCTGCGCATCATTGATGAACGATTAGGATATTACGATGCCATCGAAGCAGAATTAGTAAAACCAATTGAACAACGCAGCAAAACTGCTGATATTACTATGAAAGGATTATTTGTTGATCTGGTCCAAGGTGGAGGAAAAAGCGCGGCATCAGTGTATGGCATGGCGCGGGAATTGGAGTTCATAACTTTACCTGATTTATTTTTTGATGCTCCTCCGATGAAGAATGATGCAGAGTTAAATCAATTCATTGATTCCTTGGCAGAGAGTTTCAACAAGAACGTGCGAAGAGTATTGCAGCGTCATCTCGGTCAATACCTGGAATGGAAAAAGAATACGCATAAAGAGCATAGGAATAGAAAGGTCTTCCAGCTGAAATATCTGCAGCAGCATTTTGACATCATCAAGATGTACCTTACCTGGGTCAAGCCGTATCTTCGCCATGCACGGGCATTGACCATGAAAGAAAAGAGCCTGACTTCGGCAGAATTAGTCTCGGCTTTTGAAGGAAGTTTATTGGATGTAGAGATCATGGCGAGAAGACAGATAGGCAAAGCCAATTCTTGTGTCTTAGTAACTTTTAATTATCGTACCCGGGCAGAGTTGAAAGTGCAGCAAGAAGGATACCAGCGCGGACCGGTGCATATCGGAAGGATGGTAACTACCTTTCGCGCTTATGCCTGGACCGATGAGCAACTGCAGAAATATAAAGAGCTGAAACAGAAAGAATTGTTTGAATTATTGGGAGATGTTTCTACCTCGGTGCAGCAGGCCATGGAATCATTAGGCGATGAATTATTCCGGTATCTGGAAGAGGCAAAAGGAGCAGCAGCTGCGCAAAAGAAAGAGGAGAAAAAGGAACCGCCAAAGAAAAGTTTTAGCGAGAAATTCTTTGGGGATCTTTCCACGCCTAAAGCAGCGAAAGCATCGAAGGGAATTTCCGCGAAACAATTTAAACTGGAACAAGAGAAACTGGAAAAAGATATAGACACAGCAAAAAACCAGGCACTTTTCCATTCTTTTATGGCCTATCATCTGTTCAAGAAAGCGCATCGCATGGCGGCTTGGTAGATTTTGATATAATTTTCGGTTGGCAAAATCTTTTATAGTATTCTCCATTTTGTAAAGTCATGTCCAGACAGAATTCCCAAATGGAGATAGAAGAAGCGCATAAGAAAGTGCGCGGAGAGCAGAAAAAAGAAGAAAAGCCGGAGCAGAAAAAAGACTCAGAAAAAACTGAACAAAAATCTTCTGAAAAGAAAGACATCAAGGAAATTCTGGAAAAAGATGAAACCCCCTCAGATGAAGAAAAAACTCAATCAGGACAGAACCAAAAACCACGCCAGGGAGTCGATCTAGAAGATATTGCCCGTAAGGGAGCGGTCCTTCCGGCGGAGATGCATGATTCTCAGTATGTACAACAATTAAGTCATAAGCCCATGACCGAGATCTATAAGGAGATCAAAGATATCTACAGAATAGTCGAAGATAAAGGCTATCTTAGTCCGACGGAACAGAAACAAGTGGAATACCTCAGTTCTGCGGTGCAGCGGAAATTTGAAGACGAAGAACAGGGAATATATTCTTTCAGCGAGGAAGCAGCCCGAGCCGCAAGCGTGACTCAGCATTTGAGTTCTACTTTGATGGGCTCGTATAAAGGAAAAAAGACCAATGAGATGTACCGGAGTTGAACTTAATTTTTATTGACGATAAATTTTATATAGTGTAAAATTATCCTTTCATCATGGTTGAATTTGGAACGGGGTATCAGATGCCCATGGACAGGGAATACGGCCATCACGCTCATGCACATGATCACAGCCAGGGCGGCCACGCCAGTCCCTCTAACAATTCTACCAATGATGTAGGTGTAGGCATCAAGGATTTAGGGATGAGTCTAGCGTTAGGTCCAGTGCCGAACGTTCCTGCCGTGGGAGCGAAACTTCGGGCAGGTATGAAAACGCTGGAGATTGGTTTTACTGGAAGTGGTAAAGGAACAGGGCAACAACAGACGCCGGAGTATTATGGTAAGGCACAACGAAAAGCATTGGAAGAGATAGGAAAAGCCAACGAAGTTAATTTTACCACTCACGCTTCGTTCGGCATCCAAGGTTTGGCGGGAGCAGATCAACGAGGTAATTTTTCTAAATCAGCAAAAGAATTTGCCTTGCAGGAAATCCGCAGAGCAGTAGAATTCGCCGGCGATGTGGCGAAAGGCGGTCCTGTGGTCGTGCATACCGGGGAATTCCATCGTCCAATCAGCGGAGCGGAATGGAATCAGAAAGGAGAATACGCAGCAAGATTCCGCATGCATGAGAAAGAGGAAGAACAGGAAACTTTTGGAGTGGTGGATAAAAGGCTGGGTAATCTGATCGTGGAAGCTCATAAGAACAAGCCTGTCTCAAAGCCAGTGTGGTTGACCACCAAACCTGGTGAGGAGTATCAAGATTTCGATGGGAAAAAAAGAACAGCCCGGGAAGGAGAATCAGTCTATGTTGATTATTTAGGACAACGGGTGCACCGCTATGAACGGGTTCCGGTATTTGATGAGAAGAAAGGAGAATTTCTCATCAAACAATATGATTGGAAAGAGATGGGAGAGCAGGCCAAAGAAATGGAAGCAGAAGCACGGGAAGAATGGCAGGAATGGAAGAAGGCTAGCCCTGAAGAAAAAGAGAAGATCAAACAGAAATCTATGTGGGTGAGATTCTTACGTGATGATATCGATCCAGATAAAGAGATTAAAATTCGGCCCGAGGAAGCATATGTGGTCGCCGCACTAGAGACGCAGATCGGCAATGCCCGGGGCTGGGCGTATAATTACAGCCGTGATTTTGATGAACACGTCGAAAACGTCAAGAAACTGCGCAAGGCTTTGGAATATTATGAAAAGCTGGAGATAGAAACAGATGAAGAAGAACGCTGGAAATTGAAACGACAGGCAGAAGGCCTGGCCGGCGGGTTAGTTCCCAGTGATGCAAAATTTCCTTCTGAGATCATCAAGCGGCAATTAGGTACTTTTGAGAGCCATATCAAGCAAGCTCAGGAAAGTGCGGCCAGCCAGTTTGCCCAAGCTGCGGAACAGATGGAAACTATCAAGCATATCCAAAGTGCAGAGACCTATGCTTTGGATCAAGCGTATGATTCATATGCGCAGGCAGGGATCAGCGCGATGCGCCAGTCAGATAAGATGCAGCGCGCGGGACAATTAAAGAAGCCGATCGCCATAGCCATGGAGAATCTATTTCCGGAAAGCTACGGCGCGCATCCGGATGAGCTGATAAAATTAGTAGAAGAAAGCAGGAAGCGCATGACCCAGATCTTACAGGAGAAATATAAGATCTCGGAAAAAGAAGCAGAGGAAAAA
>JAUSJN010000070.1 GCA_030647325.1 Nanobdellota archaeon
AACTCTCCTACAGCGCCTGCTCGGTTATGGGACCGTGTTTGTGCATGTAGGGAATACCGCTCTTGAACTGAGAGATGTTGATAATCCGCATGAAGTTTTAAAAATGTTTGAGCGCTTGATAGAAGAGACCAGGAAAAATCAGCAAAATAGAAACTTTGCCAATAGGAATTAACAGTCAAAATATAACCAAGGGCAAAAATCAACTACCTCTTTAGTTGGTTTTCTTTAAGCGTTCCAACTCTCGTAACCACATCAATCCTATCTTCACCATAAGCTTATTGAATTTGTCAGATAGCTTATACGTTTTCTTGAAGAGATCATACTCGATCAAGCCCATCCCGCGCATAGGCGTAAGGATCCGGTCATAAAATTGTCTCTTATTGTAGGACATCCTCGCTTCCTCTTGCAGGGGCGATTTGCCTTTTTCTTTTAGGATGATTTTTCCTTCATGAAGATTGTTGGCGAATAATCCCATCTCTGTCTTTCCGATCTCTCCCCCGTTGATCGCCATGTACTTGATGAGCATCTTCGCTACTACTTCTTGCTGTTCAGTAGCGAAAATGACTGAATAAATATTTTCCGGCAGATTTTGTTGGTCTACTAAGATTACCATTTGTATAATAATGGTATATTAATATATAAATATTACATTAAATAGACCAGAAAGCCTCGTCTTTTAAGGCGAGGATGAATGGCTTTCTAGCCTATTTATGTCACAATAGGCGGGGTTAAGAAATCTTCTCCGTTCAAGCCACGCACTTTAGTGCGTGGTGAGAAGATTTCCCGCCTATTTATGACATTATGCTTTGAGAAGGAAGTGGAAGTCCGGCTTGAGCCTGGTATCCAGGGTCTTGCAAAAGATTTATAAATAAACTTGGCTCCGAGCTTAATTATGGGTCGTATCAAAACTACGTTTATCAAAAGGAAAACAAAAGGACTTTGGAACCTTCACCGGGAAAAGATTACCGATGATTTTGAGCAGAACAAAAAGTTCACTTCTGCCTACACCAGCGGGGGCAGCAAAAAACTTCGCAACGTCATCGCTGGTTACTTGACTCGGCTTAAAAAACAGGAAGAATAAGCCTAAGATTTTTACTTTTTATTTTTTCGAGATTTTCTACAGGGCCAAAACAAACAAAACCCTTATATATCTATTTTCCTTCTATCGTCTAAAAAGAGGTACAGAGATTGCTCCCAGTTAAAGATATTAAAAGACTCCAAGAGATAGTTACGGTTCTCTTTGAGGAAGGCCTGGGTTATTATATAGCCAAGACTAACCTGCGTATCCATCTTCCCTGGCATAAGCGCCTAAGATCGGTTCTTCCCATCTCCAACCGGCAGCGCCAGGCTATCATGTTGCGCCGGTCATTTGAACGTTTAGGGCCGACTTTTGTAAAGTTTGGACAATTACTATCCCTGCGGCCGGACCTGGTGCCGAAAGAATATTCAGAAGAGTTTGAAAAATTACAAGATAGAGTTCCTCCTTTCTCGTATTCAAAAGTCAAAAGCATAATCGAAGGTGATCTGCAGAAACCGTTAAACAAGTTATTCTCTTCTTTTGATAAAAAACCATTGGCTTCCGCATCGATGGCCCAAGTTCATCGTGCCGTGCTCAAGTCAGGCAGGAAAATAGTGGTGAAAGTACAGAGGCCGAACCTCAAAGAGATAATTGACACCGACCTGGATATTCTTTTTCATCTCGCTCATACCCTGGAAAAGCATTTCTCTTCCATCAAAAATTATCATCCTGTCGATGTAGTCAAGGAATTTGCCTTATGGACCAGGAGAGAATTAAATTTTGAGATAGAAGGGCGCAATGCAACACTGTTGCGGGAAAAACTAAAAGGCAATAAAGAAATAATAATCCCTAAGATGTATCCTGCTTTTTCTTCCAAGAGAGTCCTCACCATGGATTACGTCGAAGGCATAAAAATGAGCGACATTTCAGCGCTGGATAAATACAAGCTCGACCGGAAAAAAATAGTGATGAATTATGTCAATTCTATCCTTGAACAGGCATTGCTGCATGGATTGTTTCATGCTGATCCTCATCCGGCAAATATCTTTGTGCAGAAGAGCGGCAAATTGGCCTTTATCGATTATGGCATCGTGGGAGAATTGAACCCTGGCGATAGGAAAAAAGTCATCCGTTTCATCACTTCCGTGCATGAGAAAGATTCCAACAAAAGCATGGATATCATCATCTCTCTGGCAAAAGATATCAGTAAGGCGAATCTTCCTGCCTTTAAGACCGAGACCAGAACCATACTGGAAGAAGTATATAAAAGTTCGATCGAAGAGAAGAGCATAGGAAAAGCGCTTTATGAGATCATCGGCAAGGGCGCGCAGTATGGGGTCATTTTTGATTCAAATCATGTCTTGATGGCTAAATCTCTCTTCCAAGCAGAGGGATTAGCGATGCGCCTTTATCCCCAATTCAAGATTTCTGATGGATTAGATGAATTCTCTAAAAAGTATCTGCAGGAAACATATTCTCCTAAAAATGTGGTTACTGCAGCCGCCAAGAAGCTCTGGAGCCAGAAAGAATTACTGGAAGATCTGCCTGAACACATCTACAAGATAATAAAAAAGTTAGAGGAGCCTGATTCTCCCACCACCATCGATGTTTCGCAGATCAAGGAACTGGAGCGGGAGATGGAACATGTAAACAAGAGAAGAGTTTTAGGGATCATCATCGCCTCATTGATCCTTTCTTCTGCGATCCTTCTTTACCTGGAAGGAAGAACTGCTATTTTAGGTATTCCCGTGAGCGCGATCATGCTCGTCCTTACCCTGCTGCTATTAATCAAATTCATGTACATTCACAAGGAGGATTGAGAGAATGGTTGAAAGAATAAAAAAAATTGTAGAAACGGGATATGGTTTAGGTCTGCTTAGTTTGGCAGAAGCAAAAAAAATCGCTTCCAAAGTAAAAAGAGATCTTCACTTAAGTGATGACGAAAGCCTTAAGCTGGCCCGCCAGTTGGTAGCGAATTCAAAACAGGCTAGCAAAGACGTTCTAAGCACGGCTAACCGCTATTTTGAATCGGCGCTGGAAAAGTCCGGCGTAGCCAGCAAAGGGGAATTAATGGCGGCCAGAAAATTTCTGAAACGGCGTGCGCGAAGAGTGAAAGATAAGATGAAAGATAATCTGAAGAAAAAGAAGAGATAGATTTTATCTTTATTTCTTGCTTTCCCTAAACGTTTATAAATAAACTGCTGTTCTAGGCTGTTATGGGCCCTCGAAAAAAAAGTATGCCGGACGCAGCGGAAGAACCTAAGAAAACAACTCTTAAGGCTCCTAAAAAGTCCTCAAAGGCAAAGCCTTTGGAACACCCTGACGGCGTGAAGGAAAAAATAGAAACTGCTGGTCGAGAATCGGTTCAACCGGAATTAAATATCGCTTTAGTGGGCCATGTTGACCACGGAAAAACAACTCTTACCGAAAGATTGAGCGGAAAATGGGCCGATACCCATTCTGAAGAATTAAAGCGTGGAATCACTATCCGTCTGGGCTATGCTGACTTTTCCATCTATCTCTGTGAAAACTGCAATTATCTTACCACTAAAAAGAAATGCACTAAATGCAATGGTGAAGCAGTATTCCAGCGAAAAATATCATTAGTCGATGCGCCAGGACATGAATCTCTGATGGCGACCATGCTCTCCGGAGCAGCCATCGTTGACGGTGCGTTATTGTTAGTCGCTGCTAATGAAAAATGCCCTCAGCCACAGACCAAAGAGCACTTGATGGCCATCCACATCAGCGGGATAAAGAAGGTCATCGTGGTGCAGAACAAGATAGACTTAGTATCGTATGAAGAAGCTCTTGCCAATTACCAAGAAATAAAACAATTTTTGTCTTCGACAGAGTATAAGGATGCGCCGATCATCCCTATCTCCGCAAGAGCGAATGCCAATATCGATGTTTTGCTGAAAGCGATCCAGGAACATGTGCCGACTCCTAAGAGAGATTTGGAAAAAGACCCTCTTATGCTGGTAGCACGTTCTTTTGATATCAATAAGCCCGGATCACGACCGGAAAAATTAGCGGGTGGAGTCTTAGGCGGAACAGTTAAGCAGGGAAAATTCAAAGTAGGAGATGCTATCGAGATCTGTCCTGGTTACATGGTCGAGGAAAAGAATAAGAAAATTGCCAAACCTTTAAAATCAACTATCGCTCAGATTTTCTCTGGCGGCCAACCGGTCGAAGAGATCCTGCCCGGCGGGAGCATGGCCATCCGTACTACTCTAGATCCTTCTGTGGTGAAATCAGATTCTTTGACTGGTTCGATCGTCGGATTGCCAGGAAAGATTCCGGCAGTTCATTATCAAGTCAATTTAGAGACCTTTCTCCTAGAAAGAGTAGTCGGAACCAAAGAAGAGATGGAAGTCAAGCCTTTAGCGAAAGGTGAAGTCTTGATGTTGAACTGCAACTCTGCCGCAACTGTCGGCGTGGTGGTTGATCCTTCCAAGAAGAATACTATTTGCGCCCTGAAAAAACCGATCTGTGCCAACCCGGGAGATAGGATCACCATCTCTCGAAGAGTGGGAGACAGGTTTAGGTTGATCGGTTATGGAATTTTAAAATAAAATTCCGAATCCTCGCCTTCGGCTGCGGTTATGGAATATTGAAATAGGTTAATCTTCTCTCTGCAAATCTTCAAATTGCCGTTCGTAAAAATTTGCATTATTCTTATTAATTCCAACATAATATTTATTTAATTTTCTAAATTCTGCTTCTCCTAAGCCCAGCGAAGCAAAGTCTAATAGTCGGTCCAATACTTGTTCAATAGCTGCAGTTGAAGTTATATTGTTATTGATAATCTCGTCAATTGATTCTCTGACCGAAGGCATGATCTCTTCAATTTGCCTGTTAAGGTCACCAATCCTCTCAAATATGCTCTCATAATCAGTTCTGGCAGGCATTATACCTCTAGAGAGTAATTAACAACTATTTTATACTTATCTTTTTTCTTATCAGTATGGTCAAGCTTATTAGCTACAATATTGAATATTGTGAGGGGATGGAAGGGATATGGTACCAGTATCTGCAGTTCTGGAAAATATTTTTCCCGCCCAGAGATCTTGAGAGAAGGATGGTTGCTGCCCTTCATAAATTAAAACCGGATATACTAGCTCTTATAGAAGTAGATATCGGTTCTCTGCGTAGTAGAGGAGAGGATGAAGTCCGTTTTTTAGAAGAGAAGCTCGGTTTTACTAATTTTGTCGAGAAGGTAAAGTATCCTGTAAAAGGATGGTTAAAATTATTCCATCATATTCCGATCCTTAACAAGCAGGCTAACGCGTTAGTCTCACGATTTCCGTTCACCAAGGTCCGCTATCACGTCTTTCACGAAGGGACTAAAAGGATGATCATCGAGGCTACGGTAAAATGCCCTAATCCGGTAACACTGTTAGCCGCTCATCTCGCCTTAGGAAAAAAAACGAGGGCGAAACAGATCAAAGAATTGATTCGGATCGTCAATAACATAAAAAATCCAGTCATTTTAATGGGCGACTTTAATACTTTTAATGGGGAACAAGAGATCAAGGACTTGTTGCAGAAAACTCATCTGAAAGATTTGATCAGCTTGGATAAAAAATCAGTTCCGCTGACCGAACCGGCTTGGCATCCTACCCGTAGATTAGATTATATCCTTACTTCACCTCAGGTAAAAGTGAAGAAGTATTCGGTCTTAAAGTTTCATTTTTCAGATCATCTGCCCTTGATGATTGATTTTGACTTTAAGAAAGCAGGAAAAAAATCAGTAAAGAAACCAAACAACTAGAGTAACGTATATAAATCCCAGGATATTACTTCTATTATGAATAAAATTGCCCTGGCGGTGCTGCTTGGAGGTTTTGGGACGCAATTATTGAAGCTCTTGATCATTTTTTTCCGGCATAAATCCTTGTCATGGCATGATTTAGTCGTAACAGGGGGCATGCCTTCATCTCACTCCGCGTTTGTCGTTTCCTTAGCCAGTATAATCTACCTTGAAGAAGGGTTGTCTACGGCGTTTGTTATCAGCTTGGTTTTGGCAATGATTGTGCTTCGGGACGCTTTTGGAGTGCGCAGAACCGTAGGAATGGAAGGAAAACAGATCGAGAAGTTACTGAAGCTGCACAAATTAAAGTCAAAATTCCATTATTCTATGGGCCATACACCTTTACAAGTAGTGGTTGGAGCAGCTCTAGGGTTGGCATCGTCACTGGCAGTCTTCTTCCTGCTCTGAGGCGATTTCTGGCTTCTCTCTAATAAATTTAACGAAAGGTTTATAAATTAAAGATACGGGGTTATTGTATTAATAGCCATCAAGGCGTGATACTTATGATACGAAAAGCCCTTAAAGAATGTCCTGAATGTGCAAGCCGTAATATATTCAGGAACGTCGAAAAAGGCGAAACTATCTGCCGGGATTGCGGTCTGGTCATTGAAGATCGCATGGTAGATTTCTCTCAGGAATGGCGTAGTTTTGAAGATGATGGTGGCCAGGACAGCAAACGAAGAACTGGAGCTCCTTCCAGCGCTACCCAATTCGATCAAGGATTAGGGACCGAAGTCGGTACTACCGCAGATTTCTATAAATTAGGATCGGATAGAGAAAGAGATAGATTCTTCAGACTGCGAAAATGGAATATCCGTATCAGCACTGCTATTGAACGGAACTTAAAAGTTGCCCTGGCAGAATTAAAGAGAGTAAGTTCATATTTACGATTGCCTAAATCTGTGGAAGAGGAAGCTGCCCGCATCTATAGATCAGCGGTGCAGAAGGGATTAGTACGAGGAAGATCCATGGAATCAGTCGTAGCTGGCGCATTGTACGCAGCCTGCCGAAGACATGAGATTCCACGTACACTCGATGAGATGGGCGAAGCTTCCGGCATTGAGAAGAAAGAGATTGGAAGAACCTATCGTTTTGTTACCCGCGAACTGGAAATCAGCATCCGGCCCAGTAATCCAGCTGATTACATCCCTCGTTTTGCCTCTGCTTTGAAATTAAGCCCGGAAACACAGTCAAAAGCAGTTGAGATCCTTGAACAAGCAAGAGATATCGAATTGACTTCCGGACGAGGACCAACTGGAATTGCTGCTGCTGCATTGTATGTCGCTTCTTTGATCCACGGCGAAAAGAGAACGCAGCGAGAAGTTGCTGACGTCGCTGGAGTTACGGAAGTTACTATCAGGAATAGATACAAAGAATTGATCAAGAAGCTGAAGTTAAGCAAAGACGTCGAGAAGACCAAGAAGAAGTAATTATTTTTCTTATAAGTTGGTTTTAGGTGTTGGTATGAGAGATGGAAAAATACGACCCAGAATTTGCACGAAAAATAGTGGAGCATTATCCTGCTGGTACTCAAGTAGAGAAAGCTCTTTATCTTGCTCAAATGTTTGGAAAGAGGACAGAGTTTGAAGCTGCTTTAAAGGATCATGGTAGAGGTGTAGGTTTTCGTCGCAATGGGAAAAGTTTGATTGATCTTCTTAATGATGTTTGTGTACAGAAAGCTGAGTTAGTAAAGCATGACAGAACTCCTCGCGTTTATTCTGTTAATAATAATTTTCTTGCTGTTGAGAATATTCAATGCGTTGATGATGATGGGAAGGTATTTGAACAATATAACCATCTGGCTTTTAGTAAAGATATTTTTCGGAAGGGAGGAAAAATAATTAATTTTACTCCTTATAATGCGGCAGTTCATTGCGAGAAAAATGAATTATTTTTACCGAGTTTTGCCTTGACTTGTAATATTGTTGTTGCTTTGTCTCAAAATAGGGATAATGCTGATGCAAATGCACTCTTACAACAATATAAAAACCAAGGCGGCGGTCACGGTTATCATGCACAAAATACAATTATCAATTATGCTATGGAAGAAATAATTCATTATCCTACTGCGGCAGATTTCAACCAAACGGTAGTAGTTAATGCCGGTCTAAGAAAAATGGGAAAATGTACCAAAGCATCCCTGCAGGATGATCTTTTGGAAAGAGCACTTAAAGATACTGCTCACACTCTTTATGTAAAACAATTGACCGGTCTTGCTAATCCGTTTGATCTTGTTGAAGTAGGAAAATACCTCGATAAGCCAGTAAGATTATGGTTCCCTTGGGGCGGTCAAGGCGGCACTGCTTTTAATGAGAAATGGGCGGCGTGGCTTGGTTGTGTTGGTGATTACTTTTACCTTAGTGGTGATGGCATTCTTAGTAACTATGGCGCCGCTCGTGGGGTAAAATTAGTCGCACCGTAGGCGAACAAAAAAGGTCTACAAACATGAAATCAACCGCACCAGGAACTTTAAAATCTATCGGAGAAATAAAAACTGCACTCGTTGATGATCATCACGAGGCATTCTATTGGTGGTGGAATTCTGAATTAGAAAGTGCAACCTTATTCCATGTTGATGGCCATGATGATATGTCAGAAGCCATTGTTGATCGTCAAATAAAAGGAGCAGAAGATTATAAATCACTGAATATCGCAAATTTTATCTGTCCGGCTGTACATCATGGTATTATTTCTCACATCTATTGGCTGAATCCTCATTCCAAGGAAAGGACATTACTAGATTATGGAACACCAAAGACTTTTTTCTCCAAAAGAGATGTCATCCTCAATGAACAGAATTATAAATATGGCTGGGATTATCATGACGGAGATATGATCCGCAAGGGAAATGTTAAGATAATGCCACTGGATGGATTTTCTATTCGTAAATCTATTCCTAAAAAAAGGCCATTGATCTTAGACATTGATTTAGATGCCTTTTGCTGCCACAGGAATAGTACTCTTGGAAAAAGTAAAGATTATAAAGGTGCGCTAGGTTTTGAAGAACGGATCAATCAAACTATGAACGTACTTGCTCAATTGCCAAAACCTGATTTAATCACTATCGCCAGCTCTCAGGGAGATGGAAAGTATAGATGTTATGTCCCCCCTTTTATGGTAGGTGATGTCAGCCGTTATCTTGCGCTTAATCTACGAACACTTTATGAATAATAAATTAGCCCTAAATCTTCTTTTTCAGGTCATCCCGGTCCAGATTTCGTATCACTACGCCGGTCTGTTCGATCACTTTTGCCGCAAACAGTGAACCTAATCTTCCTGCTTTCTCGAGAGGCCAGCCTTGACAAAGGGCATAGAGAAAACCAGCAGCGTAACAATCTCCCGCTCCGGTCGTGTCGATGACTTTTGCCGGGAAAGGATCAATTTTAGTTATGATCCCTTTTTCACAGATCAGCGATCCTCTTTTTCCTAATTTTACGACTACTATCTTGTTTTGCTTTCCGATCTCTTTTGCAGCCTGCTCATCTTCATGACCGGTGAACTCTTTCGCTTCCGCTTCGTTCACAAAAACGATATCGGCAAAATTCAATACTAAATCTTGCAGGAAAGCTTTGTTCCTTCTGATCACTCCCGGATCCGCTAAATCAATAGAGACTAACGTGTTATTTTTTTTCGCTAAGGCCAGGGCATGTAATACGGTTTCCCGAGTAGGTCCTTCGATCTGATATCCTTCGATGTGCAGAACCTTTCCCCGTTTAATATCTTCTTCAAGAAGATCTTCTTTTTGTAATGTAATCGCTGCTCCTAAATGGACAGAGAAAGTACGCTCAGCATCGGGAGTGATGAAAGTGATAGCATTTCCGGTTGCTGATGAATCATGATATATTCTAGGATCAACTCCCTGCTCTTTCATCTCTTGTACATAGGTTTCTCCGTGTTTATCCCTGCCGACTCTCCCATAGAGAATTACTTTTCCTCCCAACAAGGCTATGCCGCGGATAGTATTGGCAGAAGAACCGCCCGGGACTGTTTTGATGCTGCATCGAGAATCGTTTAATTTTTCGAGCAGTTCTTTTGACTTTTTCTCATCAACTAAATGGAACTCTCCTTTCTTAAGATTCATCTCCAGTAGTTTGTGCTCCTCTATTTCTACCAATAGATCCATGATAGTATTTCCAAGTCCGATCACATCATAATCTTTAACCATAACAAAATCTGTAGATCAATACCTATAGTGATTTTCAATACCTATAATGGTTTGGCTTGTATGGCCCACCCTTATTTAGGTTCAGATATGCTGTCTGCTTATCAGTAAGTTGGTCAATCTCTACCCCGATTTTCGTAAGATGCAGGCGCGCGACCTCTTCATCTAACAACTTAGGTAGGACATATACTCCTACCTCATAGTTCTTGGTCCATAAATCGATCTGAGCCAGAACTTGGTTGGTGAAAGAGCTGCTCATCACGAAACTAGGATGTCCAGTCGCGCATCCCAAATTGACTAGCCTTCCTTCAGCTAAAAGATAAATTTCCTTGCCGTCAGGGAATGCATACTTATCATACTGCGGCTTGATCTGTTCTCTTACTGCGCCAGAGTTAGAATTCAACCAATTCATATCGATCTCAGTATCAAAATGACCGATGTTACAGACGATGGCTTGGTCTTTCATGGCCAGAAAATGCCTATCCACGATAATGTCGGTATTTCCAGTGGTAGTGATAAAGAGATCTCCTTCTTTGACCGCGTTATCCATCTTCTTTACTTCATATCCTTCCATCGCTGCCTGAAGAGCATTGATGGGATCTATTTCCGTGATTATGATTCGACAGCCGTATCCGCGCAAGGATTGTGCACAACCTTTGCCGACATCTCCATAACCAGCGATCACCGCAACTTTTCCTGCTAACATGACGTCGGTAGCTCTTTTGATACCATCAACCAAGGATTCGCGGCAACCATAGAGATTATCAAATTTAGATTTGGTCACAGAGTCGTTGACATTGATGGCCGGGAAGAGTAATTTTCCTTCCTTCATCATCTGGTAAAGGCGATGGACTCCAGTAGTTGTCTCTTCAGAGACTCCTTTCACTTTTTTTGCTACCTGCTGCCATCTGTTTTTATTTGCTGCGTATACTTCTTTAAGACAAAGCATCAGTTCGCGGAAATCCTCTCCCTCATTACTATAATTTTTTTCTAGAAGAGCAGGATTCTTCTCCACTTCCGCCCCTTTGTGGATCATGATGGTGGCATCTCCGCCATCGTCAACAATCAGATCCGGACCTGAACCATCGGGAAAAGTCAATGCCTGCAAGGTACACTGCCAATATTCTTTCAGATTTTCTCCTTTCCAGGCGAAGACCGGTATTCCTGCGCTTGCGATTGCCGCAGCAGCATGATCCTGGGTCGAGAAGATGTTACAGGAAGCCCAGCGTACCTTTGCACCAAGAACAGCTAAAGTCTCAATCAATACTGCAGTCTGAATGGTCATATGCAAAGAACCAGAAATCTTGACACCGGCAAGTGGTTTTTGTTTTGTATATTTTTCACGAATCGCCATCAATCCAGGCATTTCTTTCTCCGCGACAGAAATCTCTTTCCTACCCCATTCTGCTAAGGAAATATCCTTTACTTTATAATCGACCTGATTTTGTTTTGTTTTTTCTGTTTGTAAAAGAGTATTGTGCATGAAAATTCCTCCTTTTGTGGTGATTTGTTAATTTATTAGTGATTCCACAACGTAACCTATATAAATCTTAAGAAATTATTTTCCTATAATGGCTCAAGCGGGAGATAGGGTGAAAATCAACACCAAGAAAGGCTCAGAAGAAGGCATTTTAATGCCGAGTTCTGATAAAAAAACTATTCTCCTCAAGTTAGACAGTGGTTATAATGCCGGCTTTGATAACAAAGATGTTTCCAACATAACTGTTTTAGCCAAAGCGGCGGCAAAAAAGAAAGTCATGGCAAAAATTACCCAGAATCCAGACCTTCCTACTATCGCTATCTTACATACGGGAGGAACCATCGCTTCCAAAGTTGATTATCGTACCGGAGCGGTGGCTTCTGAATTCAGCCCGGAAGAATTGCTATCATTATTCCCGGAATTAAAAAATATCGCTAACCTTGAATCAGAATTGATCTCTCAGATGTGGAGCGATGATCTGCGCTTTGCTCATTTTTCGCTCATCGCTAAAGCCATTGAACGCCAAGTCAAGAAAGGCGTGAAAGGAATCATCATCGGCATGGGTACAGATAATCTAGCAGTCGCTTCCGCCGCATTATCCTTCATCGTGGAAAAATCGCCGGTGCCTATCGTTTTCGTAGGTGCGCAGCGTTCCTCTGACCGCGGCAGCAGCGATGCGGGGATGAATCTCATCTGCGCTGCTGAATTCGTGACCAGAACTGATTTCGGCGGAGTTGCGATCTGTATGCATGAATCATCGAGCGATAAGACCTGTGTTATCTTACCTGGAACAAAAACCTACAAATTACACTCCTCGCGCCGAGATGCATTTAAGGCGATCAACTCCTCCGCTCTTGCTAGTGTTGATTATAAGACCATGGAAATAAAATATCTTGGGAATAGTTACCAGAAACGGGCAGATACATTATCGCTTAAACCAAAGATGGAAGAGAAAATTGGCTTGTTAAAAATTCATATAAATATGTTCCCGGAGCAATTTTCATTTTTCAAAGGATATAAAGGATTGATCATCGAGGGAACCGGTCTAGGGCATACTCCTGGGCAAGCACCAAATAAAGAGAGCGCCATTCACAAAGAGATATATCCTGCTCTCAAAAAATTAATTGATTCCGGCTGCGTAATTGTGATGACCACGCAATGCCTGTTTGGCGGCGTGAACATGAATATATACGATAAAGGCCGTGATCTGCTGGAATTAGGGGTACTTTCTGGAAAAGATTTGCTGGCCAATACAGCATTGGTGAAATTGTCATGGCTCTTGGGAAACCATTCCCGTGAAGAGACCAAGGAATTGGTCGGCCAAAATCTGCGCGGTGAGATTAATGAGCGTCTGCAATTTGAAGAAGATTTCGTTAAAAAATAAGAGGAGATGTTTATGAAACAGAAAGTGATGATCGGTTTGTTATTATCAATATGCGTGCTCTTTATCTCCTGCACGTCGGCAGCTGAACAATGTTCAGTTGATGCCGATTGTGTTCCGGCTCCATGCTGCCATCCCACCGGTGCAGTGAACAAGGCTGATGCTCCTGATTGCAGCGGCGTCTTATGTACAGCAGTCTGTGAAGGTCCGTTAGACTGCGGCGCAGGAGAGATTAAATGTATGTCTAATAGATGTACAATCGTGCCTGTACAATGATTCCTACCACTGTAAAAGAAGTGATCCGTGATTTTGTCTTCGGGATGGAAGACGGCTTAGTCTCTAATCTGGGCTTAGTGTTAGGAGTCGCCGCCGGGGGCGGAGATGCTTCTGTCATAGTCCTGGCGGGAGCAGCAAGTATGTTCGCGGGCGCTTTTTCCATGTCGGCAGGAAGTTACCTTTCTTCTAAATCCCAGCGAGAAGTATATGAGCATGAAATAGAATCTACCAAAGAGAGTTTGTTGCAAAATCCGCGTAAATGTTACCAAGAGATGCGCTCTTCGCTGGTGAAAGAAGGTCTTAACAAACAGGAAGTAGATAATCTCCTTAAGAAATCATCCCGTTATAAGCATCCTGAATTTGTCTGCAACTACATGGTGCAGAAGAAAGTAGGGATCTCTAAAGAGAAGCTGGAAGTCCCGCTGACCAATGCTTTCACTATGTTCTTTTCTTTTTTAGTAGGATCGGCTTTCCCGATACTTCCCTTCCTATTTTCCAAGCTAAATTATTTAGAGTTATGGCCAGCTGCAGTGATATCATCAGCGTTAACTATTGCCGCTCTTTTCGGGGTAGGTTTGGCAAAAGCGAGTCATACTAAGCTAAACTGGTTTAAATCTGGGATAGAAGTCGTTTTTATAGGTTTAGCTGCAGGCCTGATCGGGTATTTTGTAGGGTGGTTAGTGGGACATTTAGGATAAAAATATAGTCTTTATATGCAGAAGATTAAATAGTTTTATTGCATTTACTGGCTTCTATGTTAGATGAAGTCGTTATTGATCAGATTTTCGAGAGGGAAAAGAGACGGAGAAAAGATTCCGGTTGGCAGCCTATCCCCTTGTATGAAGAACTGGAATTGCCTCGCGATGATTCTCAGGAAGGAGAACAGATAAAAATAGACGTCTGGGAACCGCAAAAGGATACTGTTGTGGATAATAATGTACTTGATTGTTATTCTCCGAATAAATATAAAGTTTTTTAACCTAAGTTCCTTCTGAGATCGCATGAAAGAACTTTCTTCCTCATTTTTTGCTCGAGATACAGTTACCGTAGCTCAGGAACTCTTGGGAAAGATCATCTCTGTGGATGGGATACAGGCCCGCATAGTAGAAACAGAAGCCTATGGAAGAGATTCGGCTTCCCACGCTTACACCAGAACCGAGCGCAGCGCTTTGATGTACGATACGCACGGCCATGTCTATGTCTATCTGATCTACGGCATGTACTGGTGCCTAAATTTTACTTGCGACAAGAATGAAGCAGGTGCAGTATTGATCAGAGCGGTGGAACCTCTTACGGGAATAGAAACAATGAAGAAAAAGAGGAAAACAGAGAACATAGCTAATCTTTGTTCCGGACCAGGGAAATTATGCCTGGCGTTAGGGATTGATAAAAAGTACAACGGATTGAAAATAGGTAAAGAGATTAAAGTGTTTGATGATGGTTTTAAAGTTAGCAAAATTGCAACCAGTTCTAGAATCGGGATCAAAGATGCTTTGGACTTGCAATGGAGATTCTTTATTGAAGGGAATGGATACATAAGTAAAGTGAAGATTAATAAATAATCAGTTGATTTTCTACTTCTATGCGGAGGTGGGAGAGCGGTCAAATCCGCCACCTTGAGATGTAGTACAACTACACAAGAAGGGGTGGTCCCTTAGTGGGTACGCGTGTTCGATTCACGTCCTCCGCACTCCTTTATTCCCCCAAAACTATATAAACTCTAAATCATTTTTCTAAGCATGAATGGCCTCTGGGAAGTAACTGCTGAAACAAAATCCCTTCCTACCTTAAACAACCCTGTTTTAATAGAAGGGCTTCCCGGTATTGGTAATGTCGGCAAGATAGCAGTTGATTTCCTGGTAGAAGAATTGAAAGCCAAGAAGCTCTATTCATTTTTCTCCTACAAATTTCCCCATTCAGTCTTTGTGAACGATAAGAATCTGGTGGAGATGCCTAAATTAGAACTATATTACAAACAGTTCGGCAAAGGAAGTAAAAAACATGATCTGCTCTTTTTAGTCGGCGACATCCAGCCTATCGATGAAGAGAGCTGCTATGCTTTCTGTGACGAAGTCTTGAAGATCGCCCAGCAAAATAAATGCAGCCATTTCATAACTACTGGCGGCATAGGCCTGCAGCATGTTCCAGATAAGCCAAAAGTATATTGCACCGCAAACAATCAAGCTTTGCTACGGGAATATCTTAAGAAGGGCATGCCCCTGGAAAAAGAGATATTTGGTGTAGTCGGGCCTATTATCGGCGTTTCTGGAATCCTTCTGGCTCTGGGGAAGAAAAAGAATCTCAACGGGGTGGCCTTGCTGGCAGAAACTTTCGGCAATCCTTTTTATTTAGGCATCAAAGGAGCTAAAGAGATCGTGCAGGTCTTAGAAAAGAAATTCAGCTGGAAGGTGAAAATTAAAAAAATCAATAAAGATATCCGAGAAGTCGAGAATCAATTATTGCAGAAAGCTACCGATTGGATGTCTGAAGAATTTGCCCAGCCGCAAGCCGGCGCGCATGGCAAGAAGAAAGACGTGCATTATATCGGGTAAGATTATTCTTTTAACCAGTTATATCCTTCTTTATTTTTGATATTGTGAATTTGTTGCAGCTTTTCCTTACCGTTTGGTGTTTGTAAGAGCTTATTTCTAAAAGAATCATGTTTTTCAAAGAGAGCATCAATAAAATCAGTATGAATTTTTTTCCATTTAGTCGGATTTTCTTTTACAAAAAGCGCCCATCGTTCCACTTGTTGCATATGTTCTTCCCTCATAGCCGGAATCTCTTAATGAGTAATTTCACTGATTGTATCTCCGTCTCATCTACTTGTTCGGCATATACTATCCGTAAATGCCTTGCATCTTCTAAATCTTTTGGACTTTTTAATAGTTCCTCTTTAAAGGCGATATTTACATTAACATTACTAAACCAAACATTTAAACCAGTAAGTTCTAATCTTACTCTATTTTTAAGTTGGTATTCATCTAAAATATCTTTCACAAACTTAACTTCCATCTCTGGAAGCTCTTTATCTTTCCAGGTAAAGCGAACTGAAGTATTATCTTTTAGGTAAGAATAAACTTCCTCTGCATCAGAAGATTGCATACAAACAAAACTTTTTTTTGTTAGGTCGTTGAAAAGTAGTTTGAATTTATCAAAGTTGAGTCTTTCAATAATCATATCGATATCTTCTGTTCCCCTGGTTCTTCCGGAAGCTATGGCTAAAAACCCAGAAACAACGATATATTTACAATGTTTCTCAACAATTACGCAGAACTCTTCACAGAATTTGTCTAGGATGTTTCGGTCTTTGATTTGACGTTCCATACTCCTTAATTAGGCCAGATTTTTATAAATCTTAGCAAGAAGAAAGACGTGCATTATATAGGATGATCAATTAATACGATAAAAACCGATCTTTCTCCTTTTCTCTAATATCTCTTCGCCTTTATTTATTCTGTCTAATTTTCTGTTAAGGGCTTCTAATGTTTCTTTTAATGATTCTGCTGCCTTTTCTAACCTTTTAGATGCTGTTTCTAATTCTTTAAGTCCAGCTTCTAATTTGTGAACATTTTCTTTATAATCTCTTTGAAAATTGCCTTCCTTTCTGGTTGAAAACAGACCATCCCATAAACACAAGCTTCCTAAAGCGTAAACGGCCTCTGGATCTATGGCTGGATCTTTATGGGCTGTCGGAGAATAGATCCTTACTCCGGTATTTTCTTTGATGATATAATCTTTGGAAAGATCAGATCTTTTTTCATCAAAGAGACGGGAAGGCACGATGACTGTATCTTCTGCCAAGCCTCCCTTATCCAGCAATTGATAGACTTTGTCCGCAAGATCGTCACAAGGCACCTCGGAGTAGAAATCTCCCCAGTTCTGATGAGGGAAGCTGGGCGCTTGCTCTTGCATCAGAGTATAACTGTCAGCAGTGAGGATATGCAGTCCTGGAAATTCTTTTCCGATAAATAGTGTGTTATATCGATACAATTCTGGGATATGCTCTTGCGTCATTTTTATGCTCTCTGATCTTGGATTTTTTCTCAATACTCGGTCAGCTTCTTATCCGCATCATAATGGACGATGGTAGAATTCCCCTCGCCGGAAACGCTTCTTTCGGTATTGACAAATTTCCCTTCTTTTAATTTGATGATCCTGCGCTGGAAACTCTTGTAGCTCATATCTCCGCCTCGTTCGGCATACAAGGCGAATATCTCTCCGATCTTTCTGCCGGTCTGCTCGCGTATTAAATCAAGGATATGTTTCATCTCTTCATCCAGCCCTTCCTTGGGCTTGATATGGAAATCATCCACTTTCTTCAGCGCTTCTGCGACATGTGCAGGAGTGATTTTCCGGGAGCTTCGCTCTTCGGCGAGATTTCCTGCTTCGCGCATCAGATATAATCCCACCCTGACGTCGCTGGTCTCCGCGCATTTTTCCACTAATTCTTTGAACGCCTCTTCGTCCCAGCAGCTGTCCACAAAGGCATAATCGCGCCGCTGCTGCAAGATACCGGCGATCTCTGCTTCATTATACGGTCGGAAATAGACAAATTCCGGTCCTAGACGACTTCTGATACGCTCATCAAGCTCGCCGTAAGTGTCGCGATAATTGGTGATGAGGAGGATGGACTTCCTGTAAATATCTTCCAAGATCGAATACAAAAAATCCATGTCTTCTAATTTATCGATCTCATCAAAGATAAAAACCACACTGTTTTTGTTCAATTTTTGTTTTATTAATTCCAGCAGCTCACTGGTCTTTTTGTTTTGGATGAACTTATATCCTAGATCTTCACAGATTCTGGTGTAGACCTTAAATGTGGTATTCTCCTTCCAGCAATTCACATACATGGAGATCACCTCGCCGGTCTCTTCTTCCAATTCGCGCAAGACATGTTTGCAGGCGGTTGTTTTTCCGATTCCAGGAGCGCCATACACAAATAAGTTCCTTCCGTTATGCCCTTGCAGCAATGGCCGGATAGCCGTGGCAAAGCGCATCTGCTCATTTTCCCTAAACTTCAGGATCTTGGGCTGGAAATCGTAATCTAGGATGACCGTATCGCGGAACACCGTCTCCCCGCTGCGCAACATATCTTTGAATAGCGACATGATTTTAAGAATCAAAAGGTGGTTTATATTGTTTTTGCGTGTAAGGAGGTCATAAAAGTGCGGGAAAGCGTCTCACCTCGCCTTAAAAGGCGAGGCTTGAAAAGAGACGCTTTCTAACCCCCGCACTTTGTGACACAAGAAATACAACAAAGATTGTATTTCTGTGCAGAAGGACTTTGTCCTTCTTACATAAAAGGGCTGGATACTCCGCACTGAAGTGCGGAGCAAGAAAAGAAACAACGATTTCTTTTCTGCTCAGAAATGAAGTAGTTTCTTCATTTCTTGAGCTATCCGTCCTTTTAATGTATAAAGATACTACTGCACTTTCATAAAACTTAAAAGCTCTTTTCATAAAAATATGGTTATGAAGGTTAAATCAGCAATTTTTGTTACCGCGCTTGTAGCTATGATACTAGTCCTTACTTCCTGCTCCTTCATTACCGGAGGAGCAACAGCTGGTGATGCCTGCAGCCCTTTAGAAGGCAGCGCTAAAGATAATTGTTATTTTGAATCTCAACAGTGCAGCAAGGTCAAGAATACCCAATTCCGGGATTCCTGTGTTGCTGAGTTAGCCAAGCAAAAAGATGACATAAAAGTATGTGATCTTATCGTTACCGGTAAGACTATGGGATTCTGCCAGCAGCAGATAGCGGTGCAGCAGGATAACTTTGAGCTATGTAAGGAGATAGGCGACGAATCATGGCAGGATACTTGTTATCATAAAATAGCTACGGCCAGGAATGACGTCGATAAATGCTCTTATATCACTGACTTTGATCTGAATCTGAACTGTGTCAAGAAAGTGGCGATAGCGACTCATGATGTTGAATTATGCGATCGGCTAAGCAAGCAGAACAAAGCGGAATGTCTTTTTAAGATAGCCACAGAAACTCTTGATTCTGCGGTCTGCGCCGGGTTTACTGATGATAAATTGAATGCCGCTTCCTGTTATCTGAAGGTCGCTAAATTGAGTGATAATAAGGCAATCTGTAATAAGATCAGCATAAAAGATATCAAGGATACCTGTATCGCTTATTTTAATCAGAAAACAGCGGCATTGTCTTCTTAGGTTATGAAAGACGGAAAAGTCAATTGCGTTCTTCACGGAAGCTTTAGAAAAAATTTTGATTTAAAAAAAGGGGAAATCAATTTTGCGATAACCAACCCTTATTGAGCCAGCTCTAAATGGTGTAACGCCAACGCCCAGGGTTTCATAGATGTAGTCTCTTGCATTGTAAAGTTTTTCTCTATCTTCTCCTATAAGAACAGCACTAAGACCTTTTTTTGTTTCCGGATCAATACCCTTACTTCGTAGGTATGATGGAAAAAATGACATTAATCCAGCTTCACTAAACTGTGATTCTCTATATTCAATCTCACAATCATATTGCCAAGCAATGTATTCTGCATTAATATAAAGTTCCTTGTTACATACAGAATATAAAACAACTGTTTCGGTATTTGGTTCCACTTTAATTTCCAGAAGCTTTCTTATTCCACTTGTACGTTCGCATGGTAGCGGTCTGTCCGTATCCGCAGGAAGCGCACTTTTTCTTGATCTTGTGAAATGAAGGTTTTCCGCATCGTCTGCAGCGAAGGTGGTTTCTCTTCCCACTCTTCTTACCCATGCTGGCTGTTCCTTTTGACATAGTTCTTAACTCCTAATTTTATGCTGGAGAAATGATAGTGATAGTATCCCCGCGGATGAATACGGTGCCTACTTTTCTTTTTAATTCTCCGCTTTCGTATTCTTCTGCATCCTCTAAAACGGTATTGATATGAATATCAAAAGCTCGTAATCTTCCGGTGAAATGGTGACCGTTCTTGAGAACTACCATAACTGTTTTATTCCTTGCCGCGTTCAGCGTATCTAAAGGTCTTGATCCTTCTTCCATGTTTTAATTACACCCCATGTGTTTGGTATTCTAGGAAAGATGATGATATATAAAGGTTTCTAAAAATTTTATAAATTTTTGAAACGCGGAGAATTCCACCACTCTATAGAGTGGTGGTTTGCAAGCAAACCACTTATCAATGTGTGGAATTCTTGCGTGCTCAAAATTAGGCTGGGCGGTGCATGAAATGAAACGACGATTTCATTTCAGCACAGAAAATTGATAGTTTTCAATTTTCTTGTGAGCGAAGCAAACATGCCATCGGTCTATTGACCGATGGTCCGCCCAGTCCTATTTTGACACTCTGGAAGAGACAACCCCCATCTAGTCTGCGTGATTGTTATTGCTAACAGAAGAATTATAAATACAATAGTTATTTTCTAGTGTATGATTAATTTCCAAAAGCTCAGAAAAGATATCCAGGATTATGATTCAGAACGGGAACTTTTGATCAAGCAGAGCAGGGATGTCCTCAAGCTGAGCAAGCAGATCATCTATGCTGTACACCGGGATGAACTTACCGAAGCGGCTAAACTCATAAAACAGATCGAAGCTGAGAAAAAGAAACTGGATGCTATAGCCAAGCACAGCCGTAAGATGGGTAGCGAGGGAAGTTACAAAGTCGCCATCCAGGAGTATGCGGAAGCATTATTGTACTATCACTTTGTCAAGGACGGAAAATTAGTTGATCTATCCATCGACACCGAACATTTCATCTTGGGATTGGCTGATCTTCCCGGCGAATTAGTCAGGAAAGCAGTATTCCTGGCGGGAAAAGGTGAAGTAGAGAAAGTCATCAAGATCAAAGATGAAGTTGATACTATTTACGGAGAATTATTGAAATTTGATTTCCGCGACAATGAAGTACGAAGAAAATTTGATTCTATCAAATATGATCTGCGGAAATTAGAAGATTTAGTGTTGGATCTGAAGTTGAAAGGAAGATAGGCTTATTAAAAATTAAGAATGGCGTTTTCACTTTTAATGGATAAAGATGTACAAAGTTTTCTCCTGTTTATGTTTTTTGTCTTTGGATTTATGGTCCTAAATGATAAATATTGGAAATATAAAACAGGTTGGCGTTATTGGGTAGGCGTGATTTTATGTTCATTAGGGATATCTGGCTTTATTATCGATCTTCGTAATGTTAATTTTATAACCATTTTAGCAAGTTTGACCTATATTGTTCCCGGTTCTGCAATTTGGCTTATAAAAGCTGAAAAAATGAAGAAAGGCTGAGATGGATACTAAATTACAAATTTTGAAAGATATCACCATTAGTTATATTTCTGGTATAGCGGGAGGTTTAGTTATTCTTTTTTCATTAGATAACAATAATTCCTTACAGCCAAAAGTATTTTATTTTTACTTAGTATTAATTTACATCTTACTTTTACTATCAATTCTTCTAATATTTTGGATGTTTAGAAAAAATAAAACTTGACAATTTGCTAGAAGGAATGTTGAAAAAATTTACCTTCTCTTTTTCTTAACAACTTTACTAACTGCTTTCTTAACTTTACCCTTTCTTGTTCGCATCTTCGCCAATTTAATCATCTTAGCTACTTTAGAATGCTTGGGCTTGCCACTAGGGCCGCGGCTTTGGTTAGCATTTTTCTTACTTGCTTTAGAACTTCGTCCCTTCACTACTCTTTTTTTCTTTGCCATAATATACTGGACTCGGTGAAAAAGTGGCCTGAAATAACGACCAACTCTTGTACGTGCCTATTGGTTTATTTTACAGGTGATCTTTTTCGCCCCATACACAAGCGTTATTCAGCACAGGCTGCCCGAGGTGAGTTGTAGTCCAGACACCGAGGTAGTTGTTGAGTACCGAACAGAGGCTGCTATGGTTGCATCCTTTTCAGGACAACCGAACTGTCCACAAAGAGTAGAATAACTAAGGGGTATAAATAAGTTTGTTACTCCTACGATTAACAACACAAAATCTTATAAAGAGCCATTAGTCTTAACATTTCATGAAAATCCTAGCTTTAAGCGATGTACATGGAGATCGGTTTTTCATGCAGGAAATGGCCGAAAAAGGAGCCGAAGAGAAGGTAGATCTAGTGCTCTTGGCTGGGGACTTAGTCGATGATTATGGAAATGCAGATGGTTTGATCGGTCCATTCAAGGCAAAAGGGCTGGAAGTGGCGATCATCCCCGGGAATCATGAAGGCTTGGCAGAAGTACATTTCCTCGCTGAGAAGTATGGTATAAAAAATCTTCACGGGTATGTCATCAAAGTAGGCGATGTAGGGATTTTCGGCTGCGGTTATGCCGACGTAGGCATCCATCAACTGTCAGAAAAAGAATTTTTTGAGACTCTTAAGAAAGCGCATGATTCACTGAAAGATGTTAAAAAGAAATTGATGGTCACTCACGTGCAGCCTAGTGAAAGCATACTTGGTTTAGGAATATTTCCTGGCAGTATAGGCGTGCGAAGAGCTATTGAAGAATTTAAACCGGATGTGCATATCTGCGGGCACATCCATGAGACGCATGGCATCGAAGAGATGATCGGTTCTACCCGGGTCATCAATGTGGGAAAAACTGGAAAAATAATCGAGTTGTGAACATGTTACTAAAAACTATCGCCAGAGATTTCGCTCATCAGCATAAAATTGAACTTAATACCAGAAGAAATAGCTTAATTGGCAGAAAGGGAAGGTTAGTAGTAGGTTATTTGGAGAACAGTTTGAGACAAAAAGTATTTGTCAATAAATCATTTCCTCCTCTCGATGGCATTTATGAGAGCAGGATAATTATCGATGATGATGGACAAAACCCGGTCTTGAAAATGAACATTCTGTACGGTTGTTTGGAAGATTACATCACTCAATTACACAAAGTTAAGACTGATCTTTGCAAGGATATACATGGAATATTGATTGATTCTTATCTTGATCTAGAAAAATACCCTCAGCTTCCGGAAAATATCTTGCAAGAGCAATTGCCTATCAGTATTCCTGACCATGTGGAGGATCTGCATGAACTACTTTGGAGTTTTTATCCTTACAAACGCTGAGAATTCCATCTATTGAATGGTGATTTGCTCCCAAACCGCTTATTAATTTGTGGAATTCTTGCGCATGAAAATAAACAACGATTTATTTTCAGCGCAGAAATACGATATTTTTCGTATTTCTTGCGTGCTCAAAATTAGGCTGGACATTCGCCAGTCCTATTTTGACATAAAAATATATTTAAACTGAAGTGCTTTAGAAGCGATATGCTCACCAACTGCCCGGAATGCCGTAAACCATTGCACGAAGGCCAGCATCGGTATGCTGATGGATTGTTTAAGGTACAATATTGCAAGAAGTGCGGCTTTAGGAAGGAAACTCCTTTACAAGAATAAATTAATCAAGTTTCCGCAGAACTTTTTCTTTGAATAATATTTGCGTACGCTTTTCTATATCATCGCTTCCTTCCAAAGGCATTGAGTCTGATAAGTAAATACTAGATTGGGACCATTCATCTATCATCTGGCTGATAAATCCGTGATATTCCTTTGCCCTGTCTTTATATAAATCATGGCTTGGGTTTTTACAGTATTTTTCAAATCTTTGTTCAAGAATTTCGGGAATACTCTGCCAGATCGCCATGGTTATATCATCCTCGCAGAAGATATGGGAGAAATGTTCTAAATTTTTAAAGGCATATCTTTGAGCTTTTTCGTCAACTACCAGCACTCCGACAGGAATAAGATCTTTACGTGAATCGGTTAAGTCCGAACAGTATAAAGCAAGAGCGTAGCGCATTTCCATCAATATCCATTCATCAAATTAATCAATTTTTCCCAATATGGCCAGGACCGTGTATGCACTGTCTTTAAGATCGCTTATCTTGTCGGTGATCGCCAACAACACTTCTTTTACCTTTCTGAGTCTCCGGTCATTAAATGGTTTGGTGATTATGGTGTCTTTTTTGGCTGGTCCATTCAAATCTTTGCACACTTCAATGATCTCCGTTAGACTCTTATTTGCCAGATCCAGTAAAGCTTGTTGTTCTTGATTATATCTGCTTTTATTTCTTCTGATCCTGTCAACAAATCTCGTTATAGTCGCAATATCTGTTTGATTCAATTTTTGTAGATCCATAATAGATATCATTTCTATTCACCTCTTTTTAGAAAATAACCTTTTGATAAAACACAAAAAGTGAAGAATATCACTTTTGTGCACCAACAAAGTAGTTTCTTTGTTGCGTGGGTTTATCAAAACCATTCAAGTGGAACATTCGCTTTGCTCAGTTCCACGACATTGATTTTACATCATGCCTTTAGGTAATCTACCTCCCATCTTTTTCATCATTTTATTAATATCACCTTCTCCTTTGAACATCTTCATCAATTTCTTGCTCTGCCTATACTGTTTCAATAATTCGCGGACTTCTCCTACTTTTAGTCCTGATCCAGCCGCAATCCGATCCATACTTTCCGCAGAAATGATCTCTGGATCTTCTAGTTCTTCTTTAGTCATAGAATCCATGGCGTATTTCCATTTCTCTAATTTTCCTTCCTGCACTTCCAGCATCTCCTTAGGCATCTTCAATGAACCCATGCCGGGGATCATCTCCATGATCTTTCCAAATGACCCCATCTTTTTGAGAGATGACATCTGCTGATATAAATCAACTAAATTAAATTCTCCCTTCAGAAATTTTTCCTGCATATCCGCGGCATTTTCTTCTGTCATCACCTCTCTTGCTTTTTCGAGTAATGATTCCAGGTCTCCCATGCCGATCAATCTGCCTACAAAGCGCTGAGGATGGAATAATTCCAGATCATCTTGCTTTTCTCCTACCCCGATAAAGACGATCGGCGCTTTCGTAACTGCACAGGCTGATAACGCTCCACCGCCTTTCGCCGTACCTTCTAATTTTGTGACAA
This sequence comes from Nanobdellota archaeon, assembly GCA_030647325.1. GTDB lineage: Archaea > Nanobdellota > Nanobdellia > Woesearchaeales > GW2011-AR9 > JACPIL01. The sequence goes on from JAUSJN010000070.1 coordinate 25,034, forward strand.
TCACGCCAGTTACACCACAAGTATCATGGAACGCCTGCGCCTGCTTCTGTGCTGCCTGTCCTAAATCAGCAGAAATAACCAATAGCTTTTCCTCAGCTTGCACTGCCTGGTGCAGCCCATTTAATTCTTTGATCAATTCATCAGATAAGGCATCTCTTCCCGCAGTATCGACAATGACCACATCATATTCTTTCAATTTTTTTTCAAAAGCTAAATATATGTTGACTGGATCTTTTTCCTTTTTGATTCCCAGGAAATCAACCCCTACCTCTTTGGCCAATTGTTCCAGCTGATCATATGCGGCAGGTCTCCAGGTATCAGTCTGCATCACCGCAACCTTATATCCGCGCTTCTTGTAGAATTTGGCCAGCTTCCCTGCAGTAGTGGTTTTCCCGCTGCCGAACAGGCCTACCAGCATGATCTGGGTAGGCTTTTTAGTGATCTTGATCTCATGCGCTTCCTTGCCTAAGAAATTAGTCAATTCATCGTATACTACTTTGATCAGATGTTCGCGTTTGGTGATTCCCGCCGGAGTGGCTTCCGAAGCCCGTTCCTTGATCCTCTTGCTGAGATCGAACACTAGCTGCACGTTTGTATCGGATTGTAGGAGCGCTCTCTGAATGTCTTTTACCAGCTCGTTGATGAGTTTTTCATCTACAAAAAGCGATTTACTGATCTTGCTTAAAGTGTTCTTTAACGAATCTCCGAGTTTCTCGAGAACCATCTATTTTAGAAAGAGGGATTTTATTTAAATCTGACTATTCTTTCATGGAATAGTCAGGGTCCGAACGAACGACCGAGGGCGGTGGTGAGTGACTGTTATTGAAGGAGAATAAAGAAAAAATAATCATTTCCTCCTCACTCAAAATGCTTCCCTCTTCTCATCCCTGATTTAGGCGGAGTATAGGAAAACCAATCTTCCTTGGTAATAGGGTGGAAGTGATCTGCTTCCTCAATCAAGGCCTTGGCAGTAGTTTCCTGGACTGCGGCAATTTCGATACGAACGCCCTCTGATTTTAAGTGTGTTACCAGATCAAGATAGTCTGAATCTCCGGACATGATGATGATGGTATCGACTTTCGAAGAGAGCTGGGTCGCTTTAATTGAAAGTGGAATATCCGCAGACTTATGGCAAGGAACGACTGAACCATAATACATCTCGTGCAATCTTTCCGCCAATTTGGAGGAGATATTCTGTCCTTCCCGGAAATAGATCAACCGGTTTAATCCCCGCCCATTGAGAAGCTTGGGGATGAGCGTATCAAAATTGACCATGGTATTGGTTGATTTACTTAAATCATGGATACTGCGCTCGATGTTATTTCCATCGCATAAAATCGCGACAGACTGATTGATAAGAACTTCTTTATTCGTCATAACTGTTTTCACCTTCTTTTTGTTAATATAAATGAGCCTGCAGGGATTCGAACCCCGATATCGATTTTGGACACCTTTATGTTGCCCAAATTAACCGGTCCGAAGCCGATTGTGCTATCCGTTACACCACAGGCCCATGAAAATCTAAATATTAAAGCTTTTTTAAAAACATTGTGGTCTAGAAACAAATATAAATTGTGAAGCTATTGTTTGTTCATGAAAAGCGGTTTAGGATTTTTGCATACCTATCTTTACGCAGTTTTAACCATAGCTCTTCTCGGATTGACTGACGCAGCCTTACGCCTCCTCAAAATGACTCCTCTGCTGTATGTGAGAATAGTGCCTTTAGTATTATTCCTCTTTTTTTTCTTTAACATCTTCTCTATGGCCATATTTCGCCGCCATGATCTGCAAAGAATAGTATTTGTGCTTCCTCTTTATCACATCATCAGCTACATCGTTTTCTTGTCCCTGGGATTGTACCTTATTATCACCGGATACAATCCGATCTGGTTGAGTTTCGCTCTTATCGGTATCCAAGCCGCTTCTTCACTTTTTGAGCTTGGATTCAGCATGTATCTGCTCATCAAGTCAGACTTTTCTCCAGCTCTATAAATTCTTTTAGAAGGGAATCATTATCCATGCGGATGGAATAATCAGTATTATCTAATCTCTTGCTCTCTACAAAAGCGATAAATTTTTTCTTCTTCTCTTCGCTCCAATTCTCAAACAAGGTAGCGGTCTTGCAAAGGTAGTCGGTATCGCAATGCCCGATGCGCAGATCTTTTCCGTGCCGGGCTGGATGCAATGGACAGAGGTAGCATCCCTGCTCTTCGACCAGATTCCTGCATACCCCGTTGCGCAGGTCACGGGAAGGTCTTCTATCTCTGAATTGGATAAATTGTTCTTCGGTCTTTGGATCAGCGTGCTTGAACTCCAGATTATTTTTGAAAACAGCCTGCTTAATCTTCTCCTTAGATTCAAAATCATGCCCGCAGCAGCCCATGCAGCCGCCGTTTAATTGGCATAACGGTGAGAAGGGCATTACATCTCCTCTGGCGCCTGGATCCCCAGCATATTCAATCCATTCTCTAATACCTGCCGTACACAATCTACCAACAATAATCGTGCTTTGGTCAAATTCTTATCCTCTGACAATACCGGGCATTTATGATAGAATTCGTTGAAAGCTTGAGCTAAGGCAATCAAATAATGCGCCAGGTGATGAGGCTTGTAACTTAGTGCAGATTTTTCAAGTACTTCCGGATATCCATACAGCTTCTTCACTACTGCGATCTCTTCGGTCTGATCAAATAATTCAAAATTAACATGCGGTGAGACTCCCTGATTATGCTCTTTCACTGCCTTCCGCAAAATGGAACAGCTCCTTGCATGCGTGTACTGCAGATAGGGGGCAGTCTCTCCTTCAAACGATAACATCCTATCCCAGTCAAATTCGATGTCCCTGATCCGATCGTTGCTTACGTCGGAAAAGATGATAGCGCCTACTCCTATCATCACTGCCACTTCTTTTTTGTTTTGCAAAGTAGGATTTTTCTCCTCAATGATCTGCTCTGCCAAGTCTATCGCTTTATTGAGCACATCTTCTAGAAAAATGACCTGTCCTTTTCTGGTTGACATCTTTCCTTCAGGGAATCTGAACAGGCCGAAGTCGACATGTACTAGCTTCTTCTTGTCTATGCCGGCCAGCTCCAATACGGTAAACAATTGCCGGAAATGCAGTTTTTGTTCCGAACCGACCACATAGACCATTTTCTCCGGCTTGTACTTTTTCAGACGATACAACGCTGCAGCCAGATCTCTGGTATGGTAGGTTGAGGCGCCGTCTGATTTCCTCAGCATGAACGGCGGCATGTTGTACTTTTCCAGATCGACGATCAATGCGCCTTCCGAGACTACGGTCTTTACTTTCTGCTGCAGTTCCTTGATGCTTGGTTCAAGCAGATTGTTATAAAATCCTTCTCCGTGGAAAGAATCAAAATTGACATCTAAAATCTTGTAGATGCGATGGAATTCCTGCAGGCTTAATTCCTTGAACTTTTCCCAGAGGGCGATAGATTCTTTGTCGCCGTCTTCTAATCTTTTAAACTCTGCCCGTGCCTCATCATCCAGGCTTTTGTCTTTTTCCGCTTCTTGATGGAATCTGACATATAATCCTAAAAGATATTTGATCGGTTCTTGTTTTAATTCCTCTTCTGAACCCCATTTTCTGAAAGCGACGATAAGTTTTCCGAACTGAGTGCCCCAATCACCGAGATGGTTGACCCCGAACACTTCATATCCTAAAGCGCGGTGAAGCTTGTACAGGCAGCTTCCAATAACTGTGGAGCGTAGATGGCCGATGCCGAAAGGCTTGGCGATGTTAGGTGAAGAGAATTCTACTATGATCTTTTTTCCTTTTCCCAGATCCTGCTTGCCAAACTCTTTCTGTTCCTGATATATATGGGAAAGAGTCTCTTCTATCACCACTTTATTTTTCAGAAAAAAATTCAGGTACGGTCCGGCAACTTCGACTTTAGAGACAAAATCCGGCAACTTTAGTTTTCCCTTCAGCCTCTCCGCTTCTTCTTTAGCATTTTTTCCCAGCTTGAAGCAGGGAAAGGCATAATCCCCTAATTTTGGATCCGGCGGAACTACCATGAGATTGGCCAGCTCTTCCTCTGATAATCTTGTCTCTTTCTGCAATAAGGCGATCAATTCCTGTTTGAAATCCATAGTAATCAGAAACCAACTTGTTTTATATATTTTGCTGGGGATATGATCTCAATCAAAAGTGACAGAATTTCTCTTTTGGTCCAAAACTGCGACCTTCGTCTCTGCACCGCAGAAGGTCTGCAGTAATCCCACCGTTTCATCCACGATCTCTTTTTGTTTTGCAGGATTGACCGGAGGAAGGAATTCAAAATGGATCAAGGCGCACCAAGAATCCTTGTTTAACATAGTTTTTGCATTCTTCCAGTAATCCAGCTTTCTTCCTAATACTTTCTTGGCATCGCGATATTGCAGATCTTCTTTCTTAACTTCGAAGGTGATATCTCCCTTTATTTTTGTTGGATCGTCTGCGCCGATGGGAACGATATGTTTCAAAGCGAGGTAGCGTAGAAGAGCGGTAACGGTATCTTTAGTCTCTAATTTTTGCTTGCGTAGCGCTTTTTGCAGCAATAATTCTACCGAGGTATGGTAATGCTTTGCTTTCTTGCCGAATTCTTGTTTCGCCACATTCCATGGCGAGATCAAAAGATGGCTCTTGGCGGTATCTTTGTTGAAACTGAGCTGGACTACTTTCTGTACCTCTGCCAGGAGATGATTTGCTTTCTTGGCTTGGCTCTTATTGTCGACACCGATAGCATAGATAAAATGAACTTTTAATTTAGGATGGACTTTTTTGAACACTTCCTGCTTTAGGGTGATCTTCATTTTTTAGATCTCTTAGCTGTTTCCTCTTCATCATGCCCTAAAAATCCAAATATTCTTCTGAAGATACCTTTCTTCTCATGAGCATGCTTGACCCCGAAGTGCTTGGTAAGAAGGTCCAGATCATTGCGGATGTCCTGCAAAAGCCTTATTTTTTTTCGTTCTCGTTGAATCTGCAATAGAGTGAGGATAACGTAGATACCAAATATCCCCCCCACTAGAATGCTTATTTTTTGCAATATCGGCCCGAGAGCATCAGTAAGCAAATTATCTGGTAAATTAACTTCCGCTAAATCTATCGGAAGAGATTCTGCGGCCAGGACGCCATATAGGCTGACCAAAAATAACAATCCGATAATCCAATTAATGCTCTTTTTCATCTGACCTCTTTCTGAGAACTAATGTTTTTGGATATTTATAGCTTGTGGTTGAGATTAACCATAAATAATGGAAGACATATAAATATTGCATAATCTCTGTCTTCCAAACTTTAGTTGAGGAGAAGTACATCCAAAACGATTGTCCTCAACTAAAAAGTCAAAAATTTTATAAAGAGACTAGGGGCTTTAAGCATAACTTATAGCCCCGTCGTCTAGCGGACTAGGATAGAGCCTGAGTTGTTAAGTTACACTCAGCTAGAACCCTTTGGAGGCTTTGACAGCGGTTCGAATCCGCTCGGGGCTAATTTTTTCATCTAAACCTTTTTAAATAAGCATCATTTTAACATTCCATTCGAGAGATAGGTCGGTCAAGGCTTACCTATACTGGAGATGAAGTAATTACTACTCATTCTCGAATTAAACATACGAGGTAATACAATATGGCAAAAATGCACTCAAGAGCACGAGGAAAAAGCGGAAGCACCAAACCGCTTAAGAAAGTTCCAGGCTGGGCTCCTTACAAAGGACCAGATGTAGAGAAACTTATCGTCAAGTACGCAAAAGCAGGGAAGAATACATCTGAAATAGGCCTGCTATTGAGGGACGCACACGGTGTAGGAAGCGTCAAAGCATCAACCGGAAAAAAAGTTTCAGGAATCCTCCAAGAAAAAGGATTGACCAAAGAGATGCCGGAAGATTTACGAAATCTCATCAAGAAAATGGTCTATATCCAGCGGCACATGGGAAAGAACAAGCAGGACCAGACCGCTAAGCGCGGATTGCTGTTGACTAATTCCAAGATCAGGCGCTTGGTCAAGTACTACCAGCGCATAGAAAGACTTCCATCAGATTGGAAGTTGGACATGGACAGATTGAAGATTTATCTAGAATAAAATTTTATTTTTTCTTAATTTATTTTTTGATTCTATATCCTTAATCATTTTATTATTATCTTAAATTAAAAAATTGTCGATAAGAATTGATTACAGAAGAAAAGACCAAATAAAATAAAAAAAAATACTTACAACATCGTCCGTATACTTTCAATATTAGAAGCGATCTCATAACCACGCTTGGTCAATTCCAATAATTTTAATCTTCCTTCTTTCTTGAATCTTATCAAATCTGATTTCTGCATCTCCTGCAAAATCTTGACTACATGCGAATAGGTGCAGTCAATCTGTTTCGCCAGCACAGAAGCATAGACATTTTCATTGGCGTTCTTTAACTCTACCAGCATCATTGCTGGCTTCTCTCGAAAAAATACGTCGAAGATAGGCTTGTTGTTTGTTTTGTTCAAATTGGACACCCCCAAATTATCTCTTACACACAGAGAAAAAATACTTCTCTGCATGTTAGAAAATGTGTATTCACACTTTCTATAATCCACCAGCCTCTTCAAAAACTAGAGGCTTCAATCTTATATTTAAACATTTATCTATTGTAAAAGGCATATTGGAGTATAGTTATATAAACCTTTTGTAACCTATGCTGGTAGTAAATAAAAATCCCCATAAACAAAACTTATAGTCTAAAAAACAGAATAATTTTTAATCTTTGGCTTTTGCCATCCAGAGATGGATTCTTCTAACCTTTCTATAAAAGATTTTTTTCCATATCCGCAGATCCGGCCGGAACAAGGAAAATTATTTCAGGACCTTGATACTGCCTTTCAGCAGGAAAAGATCCTTCTTGCGCATGCACCGACCGGTTTAGGGAAAACTGCCACTGCCTTATCGGTTGCCCTATATCATGCTTTGGAAAAGAAAAAGCGGGTGCTCTTTCTTACCAGCCGGCATACCCAGCACGCCATCGCGGTAGAGACACTTCGAGAGATCAGGCAGAAAGGGGTTTCTTTTTCCAGTATCGATCTGGTCGGCAAAAGATCCATGTGCAGCCAGGAGATAGCAAGCTTGTTTGGCAGTGATTTCAATGATTTTTGTAAAACAATAGTCAGCAGGGGGGAATGCGAGTTTTACAATAATGTGCGCAGCAAGCAGCAGCTGACCGTAGAAGCAAAGAAAGCGGTAAGTGATCTGCAGCAATATGCACCGATGCATAATCAAGAGATCATGGCCTTTTCCAAAGAACAGCAGATGTGCGGATACGAACTGGCCATAGCCTTGGCAAAAACTGCGACCATAATCATCGCCGATTACAATTATCTTTTCAATCCTTATATACAGCAGAATTTTTTTACTAAAATTGATGCGGAGTTAAAGGATGTGATCGTGATAATTGATGAAGGACATAATCTTCCTTCTCGCGTGGTTGAGGTGCTTAGTTCCAATCTCAGCAGCATCACCATCAAGAATGCCGTGCTGGAAGCGAAAAAATTTGGCTATAACGGGTTATTGTTCTGGCTGCAGGAATTGGTACGGATCTTGAATGAATTGCAGGTTGCGATTGATTCATCAGATTTTGGGATTAAGGAAAAATTAGTCACCAAAGATGAGTTCACTTCCCAGGTCAATGCCGTAGTTGAGTATGATGAGTTGATCAACGAGTTGGAGCTCGCGGCAGAAGAAGTTCGCCGCAAGCAGAAGAAAAGTTACCTTGGGGGGATCGCTGCCTTCTTGGAAGCCTGGAAAGGGGAGGATAAGGGATTTACCCGGATTCTTGCGGAAAAAGATGGAAATTACGGGCCGGTGACCACCTTGAGTTATCAATGCCTTGATCCGCGCCTCATCACCGAACCTATCTTTAAAGAAATTTTTGCCGGAGTGATCATGAGTGGGACGCTTACGCCGTTATTCATGTATCGCGAGGTATTAGGAATCGCTAGAGCAGTAGAAAAAGAATATGGCTCGCCCTTTCCGCCGGAAAATAAGTTGAGCTTGATCGTCCCTGAGACCAGCACTAAATATAATCTGCGCGGTGAAGCGATGTTTAGGAAGATCGCTGAGATTTGTGCAGAGATAGCTTCTCTGATTCCCGGCAATGTGGCTTTCTTCTTCCCTTCGTATCAACTGCGCGATTCCATCGCCAATAATCTTCATACTTCCAAGAAATTATTCTTTGAGAAAAAAGAGATGTCTTCGGAAGATAAAAATACCTTCCTGGCAGAATTTAAGGAATATAAAAGTAAAGGCGGCATTTTGCTGGGCGTGTCTGGCGCTAACTTCGCCGAAGGCATAGATTTTCCCGGCGATCTGTTGAACGGAGTAGTTGTGGTGGGCTTGCCGTTAGGAAAACCTAACCTGCATACCAAAGAGATCGTCAAGTATTACGAGGAGAAATTTGGCAAAGGATGGGATTATGGGTATATCTATCCGGCCATCTCAAAATGCATCCAGTCAGCTGGACGATGCATCAGGAGCGAGACTGACAAAGGGGCGGTGATCTACTTAGACGAGCGCTTTGCCTGGCAGAATTATCATGCTTGCCTGCCAAGAGAAGGATTGCGGGTGACCAAAGAGTATAAAGGATTGTTGAAGGAATTTTTTGGAAATAGTTGAAGAAGGAACCCTATCAGGTCTGTTCTTTTCAGATATACTGTAATCGTAATCTTGCAGTTTCTATTGATTGATCTTTGAATGATGGCAAATCGCTCCATAAGGAATACTTCCTGTTTTGCGATGGAAAATTCCAAAAGATACTTATTGCAGGATCAACAGGCACCCAATATCCTTTTCCATTTTTTTGATGAATAAATGCTTCAGCCCACATATGGCCTCCATCATCTTCTGGTTTTTGGTCATGAACTTTTCCGAAAACGGTTCTAACTTTCAGTCCAAGCTGCTTAATCTTGCCTGCAGTAAAAGTAGAAATTGCTTTACAATCGCCGCTTATTTTCCCAGTGGTTCTATATTCTTCCAGTAATTCTTCAAAATCATAAAACCCTTTCATTCTCGCATTATTATTATTTTTAGATTGTCTTACTTCATCAAAAATAATATTTAATTCTGTACGCGTAAGTAATTGGAGAAAAGGACGGTCATATTTAATTTTGTTTGGACAATGTTTGGTTGTAAATCTATAGTGCCCATCCTTTACAACTTCCATGTTCTCGGAATGGAAGAGCGGATTTTCCGGAGGAAAAGATTGAATTTCAAAAATATGCTCTTCAGAGTCTTTACATCTAATCTCTCCTGCATAGACTAAATCCGCTTGAATATTTTTCTCGGGGATTACAATAAGGTCATTTATGTATCCTCTCTGACCTAACTCCTCTTTTTCTTTTGCCGGAATTTCGAACCATCTATTAAAGTCTAGAGCCAGGTCTAGTGGAAATTCTTCTTCTTCTAGATCAGCTAAATTAACATATTTTGGTGAGATCAATCTTGGAATTTTATCTTCCAACAATTTTTCGTAGCTCATTTTCTTTTCCCCGTAAGCATCCTTTGGGTGGCCAATTCTATGAAGTGGCTCTTATTGCGAAAGATACCGTTCTTTACCTTCTGTTCGACTTCTTTGATAGTGTCCTCTTCCATTGATACTGATACCTTGATTTTCATGTTAGTAAGAAGTAGTAAGATTTGCCCCTAAGTTATAAACTTTTCTAGAAATTAACTACTTTCAAGGAGTATTAACTTTTCTTAACTTTTTCCCCACCAGTATACTAAATAGTAACATTTATATATCTGTTGTGCTTTACAGTAGAAATAGTAAGGCGTTTGGGCACATAACAATGTGAGCAGGGGTCCCTTAGAAATTCTACCACCCTCACCCCCTCTTTGGGGCCCCTTTTCAATCTATCTTTCTAGAACATTTATAAATAACTATGAAGATACAATTTTATGGCAGAAGAACAACTAGCATTTTTACAGGATTACCCAACTGGGCTTTACCGAACCATTTTTAACTGCACTTTAGATAAAGGACTAAACTTACATACAGATGACCGGGAAAGATTCCGAAGAAATTTAGAGGCAATTTCATCTAATCCTGAAAGAAGATATATTCAAACACCGCAACAATTTTTTGAAAGATGGTTAAACGGTCGTCGCGGTGAAGAACCCCAGTTGAATGAATATTCACGGTTAGGGTTTGAGCTTCAGATGCCCATAGTTAAAACAATAACCTATGATGAGGGGGCAGTTTTTGGCAGAATTGAAGGATTAGCACTCGCTTCTGATTTTGGTTATTCTAGTAATTTTGGAAGTTCTTTAGTTTTTGCTATTAACGATATCTCTACCGAAAGGGCTTTAGTTTACAGCGATGAAGAAGAGAGGATAAAAACTGATCCGTTGTCTAAAAAAAATCTAAGGCTTCAACGGATATACGGCTTTCCAGATGGTCCTCAGGAATATCCTTTTGCTTCTGTTAATCCATTAAAATCTCTTGAATATACCTGGTCTTTAATCAATATCTCTCCTGAAGAAGTCTATGGGGCGTTAAAAGAAATTGGATTTGTCTGGTAACTCTATTTTTTCTAATTTAATCTTCTTCTATTCCGGACAGCTCTCAAACACATCTGCTACCGTTAAGGTAAAGGCGATCTTAGAAATGTTAGGATGGGTTAAAACCTGGCTGGTCTGGCCTTCATGGAGCCAGATGACTTTTTCATTGATAACTTCTCCAGTCTGCTTGGTAAGGATATTTATGGGCACGATCGGTAATTCTCCTTTACAATACTGGGGCATCTGCATGGTTTTCCATTCCAATGCACCGGCGCCGGTATAACTTCCCTGTTTTGGTTTCAAATCATACGTTTCTCCGTCGCTGGTGAGTACCTTCATAGCATAATAGCTACATAATTTGGAACAGTCTCCTTGGCCGGTATAAAGTGTGCTAAGGCTATTGCAGGTATTAGCTATGCAATAAAGCCCATAAGCACATTCGCGGTTGTCATTGCACTGCCCTCCCTGCTGCAAGCCAGGTCCTTTAACTTCAGTCGTATCACAGACTCCAGAATTATCTGAATCCAGGCAGCAGGCATCTCCGGCCGGGTTAAGTAGATGAGGGGGAGTACATTCTACGGTGTAAGTGTTTTCTCCGCTGGTGCCGTTTTCTTGTCCGCCGATTAATTTCTTGAAAAAAATAGCTTCTCCGGTGCTGGCCTGCAATATCAATAAACCACCGATGATGACCAGGATGCTTACTGCAGCAATGATAATCATCTTTTTTGGATCGGCCATATCGTAAGCAGGCCGTCGAGCGGTAGTTTTGCTTGCTGAACGCGGTTCAGCCCGGGCGGTTTCTCTTGCTTCCGGCTGAGAAGATTTGTAGCGGCGGTAATTCTGTTTTACGGTCTGGTCATACGCTTTTTCTATATCGCTGTCCATCCATCCTGCTTTACGTAATTCCTGCTTGATCTGGTGCTGTTTCTTTCCTTGCTGGATGCTATTGTGGATATAATTGACTATTTCCGGATTGACCATCTTCTGATTTCGATTGATGTAATAATATGCACCCCAGCCTGCCCCACCCAATAATAGGATTACAAAAATAATCGTAATGATACGGCTGGATGATTGTCGCTCAGTCAAGGTCTTCTGCAAAGAATCCAAGGTCTGCTGCAATCCTGCTAATCCGGTAGCGATGGTATTGGTCTTGGAAGAAAGATCCTGGCCAGTATTTTGCAAAGTAGCAAGTTCTGATTGCAAGGTAGAAATCTGGCTTTGGATGGTGAGGATCTCTCCCTTAGTTAAAGATAAGTCTGAACTGAGGGTAGCTAAGTTGTTTTCCAAACTGGCTATCTTTTCTTCTAATGCGGTGATTTTTTGATCAGTGCTCTGCGCAGCAGGTGTCGGGGCAACTGCCGCCGGGGCGGCTTCAGCAGCCGGTTCTGCCGGAGCTTCTACCAAAAAACAAGTCTGCGTATCGGGATTACAATAATAAGAATCACCATTCTGGCTTAAGGTGCTGCAATCTAAAGAACAGGAATAGCCGGTATCCACATCCGCTAAGGAAGAGATAGCAAATATTGCAACTAATACTAATACTAAAACAGCTATCTTTTTCATGGTTCTCTTTTTGGTACAGACTAATTTCTGGATTTATATACTTTTGGTTTTCTTTTCTGCTGTTCAGTAATATTTAAATAACCGGGCTATCATCTGTTTCTCATGCTTGACATACGAATTGTTCGCGAACATCCTGAAGTAGTAAAAGCTTCAGAAAAAAAGCGCGGCAGAAACCCAGAGATAGTCGATCAGGTTCTCAAACTGGATGAATCCTGGAAGAAAGAACTCAAGAAAGTAGAAGAGTTGAAGCATAAGCGCAATGTCGTCTCTCAGGAGATTAATCAGGCCAAGAAAAACAAAAAAGAAAAAGAAGCGGTCAAGAAAATCAAAGAGATGCAGGAGGTAGTCCAAGAGATCAAGGAACGAGAGTACAGTGCCGATAGTTTCCTGCAGCAGCGAAATGAAGTCCTAAAAAAAATAGGGAATATCCTGGACAAAGAAGTACCTGTAGGTAAAGATGAAAATGATAATGTGGAGCTTAAAAAATGGGGCAAGATCGTTAAACCATCTTTCCCATTAAAAGATCATATCGAACTGGGATTAGAATTGGATCTATTTGATCTGGATACCGCCGCATCCGTCTCCGGAGCACGTTTCTATTATCTCAAGAATGAGGCAGTATTGCTCGATATGGCCTTGCAGCGGTTTGCTGTTGATGTCTTGCTGAAACATGGCTTTTCCATGCACTGGCCGCCATTCATGCTGAATAAAGCGGCACTAGAAGGCGGAGTAAATCTCTCTGAGTTTGAAGATACTATCTACAAGATCGAAGGTGAAGATCTTTATCTCATCGGAACTTCTGAACATCCCTTGTTAGCCTTGAAAAAAGACCAAGTCTTGCAGGAAAATGAATTACCGAACATGATCGGCGGCATCAGCACCTGTTTCCGGAAAGAAGCTGGCGCGCACGGCCGGGATACCAAAGGAATTTTCCGTGTACATCAGTTTAACAAAGTAGAACAGATCGTCATCTGCAAGCCCGAAGAGTCAGCCAAATATTTCAAAGAGATGCAGGCCATCTCAGAATCCATTTTCCAGCAATTGGAAATACCTTATCATGTTGTTGCGGTATGCAGCGGTGACATAGGCAATAAGCAATCCTTGCAATACGATATTGAAGCCTGGTTCCCCGGTCAGAATGACAAGAAAGGTGCGTATAGGGAAGTCACTTCCTGCAGCAACTGTTTAGAATATCAGGCGGTGACCTTGAACACCAAATTTATGGCTAAGGATGGAGAGAGAAAGTACGTGCATATGTTGAACAATACGGCTATTGCCACTTCTCGTGCTATTGTCGCCATCATCGAGAACGGTCAGACCAAAGAAGGAACGGTCAAGATCCCTAAAGTATTATGGCCGTATATGAATGGGATCAAGGAATTGAAGAGAAAGAAGTAAAAATAATATGAATGAAAAGGCAATATCTCTAAAAGATAAAAGTGTATTCGGCGTTCTGAAAGATTCTCTTCTTAATGCTTCTGTCGGTTTTTTAAATCAGGAATCAAAGTTTTCATCCCTTAGCAGAGTCTTAATAAGAAAGAATAACTCAACCTATTTTGAAAGGTTTTATCAAGAATTTGAGGAACTAAATCAGGCTGGAAAAGTTAAGGCTGGGTTTACAGAAAGTGATGAGGGAATGGAATGCCTATACCTTCTTATTGATTGCTTTGAAAAATATCCTATGAAAGAGGACAAATTTAAGATTCTTAAAAGAATCTACTTTATTGCATGCCAACATGATATAAAAGAGTTTGAGGTTCTACCATCTGCGTATATGAAAATAGCCGTTACTTTAGAGTCAGAAGAAATACTAATTCTAGCTGGATGCCTAAAGTTACAATTGTCTGGTCGAGCAGGCAATAGCGATATCGTTAATAACCCTCATCTATGGTCACTTGAAATTGCCAAATTATCTGGCTTAAAAACAAAGGAGCTTGTAGATTCCTACGCAGAAAAATTGGCGACCAAGATGATATTATATGCTCTTCATAAATCAGGTGGATTTGAATCAAATGGTGGAAAGAACGGCAGATTAACTTCATTAGGTCTCGAACTGTGTAAATTTCTTGAAGAGAAGGATGTTACTTTAAGTTAATTTTTCTTTCATTCTTACACAAGAATAGTTTTTGCACAAAGCCGCAAAATAAATAAACTATTTAAATGAGTGCAACTTATGATGTTCTATGAAAAAGAGAAATAAAACAATATTTTTGTTAGTTGTATTTTTATTAATTGTGATTATAATGGTAATAGGGGCATATTATATTGGGGTCCCGCCTCAAGGGGCTTTTGATTCAGAAATGATTGTACGCTCCTAATCTAAAATAATTAAAAAAGCGCCACCGCCCGGATTTGAACCGGGAATTCCTTACGGAACAGAATATCTGCAGGAACGCACTCTCATCATAGGCATCAGCCATTTTCGTGTGCGCGCATCATAGCAATCCTGCGCAATACCGGATTATGCGACGGTGGCAATAATCTAAGAGCAAAACTTCTACTTTTGTTTTTAAATCTTACTATTCCACAAATTAAATCTAAATTGTCAAGAAGTGATGGAATAGTAAGGGTCAGAACGAACCGTGTGAGTGATAGACTTTTACTATAGAAGAAAAGATAATTAAAAATGAAAGAAACCTTACTCCTGTTCATTCGGGAAAGGAGCATTTCTGTGGATCTTTGCAAAGTAGGGCACTGCCACAACATAATCTTCGCCGAATCCTGCGATATCTCCTTCGATCGCTTCACAGGTCTTTCGCAACTTAGAGATCGCTCTTTTCAGTTCAACCAGATCCTTTTCTCGTAAAGGCTTGATGTTGATCAAGGCGATAGTTGATCCTTCCCGCAAGACGTCAAGAACAGATTTTATATCCTCAAATTCTTCCATAACAAAAGGGCGGACTACTACTTTGGTTTTCTCATCCTTTGAAGCTCCTGTCTCTAGCTCCACATAATTGTCTCCTTGTGTTGCTTCCTCCTGTTCTTCAGCAGGCCGTGTAAATTTTTCCTTTAATTGTAAAAAAAAGTCTCTCATGTTCACACCCTCTTGTTTTTTATTTTATCCCCCTGAAATTAATGCTATATGTTCTTCTCAATAGGAAGAAACTACTATATAAATGTTTTTATGCTGCATACTAATTATTCGCCTATTCTGAATATATTAGAGTATGCTTTCCGGCGTTGTCCCTTCTTGCGTTCAAACTCAGTCTCTGCACGAGGAAGGCTGAAGGTGCCGAGGATGTTCAGCTTTGCTTTGATCTTATAGGTGATCAATCGGTGTTCGTGAGCATCTAATTCCGCTAATGACCATATCACTTTGGTCCCATTCTTGGCCTGCTTGGTCTCTTGCGGCTTAAGCGTTCCCAGTTCTAGGCTTTTATCAACATTGGCGATGCTCGGTACGATATCGGTGACGGTGACATTCCTGATCGGCTTGCTGGAATGGTTCCTGAGTTCGAGAGTTATTTTTATCTCTGATAATGTCCCTTCATCTCCTCTGGCGGTTACTGCGGTTTTTTGTAAGCTGAGGGGTGATTGTATGTACCAGTAGAATACTCCGAACAAGACTAAAGCAGCCAAGACATAGACCAGGACGCGGTAATTTATCACCACTGGGATCTCTACCGATTCATTAGGGCCTAATTCTGCTTCCCAGGTCAAATATCGCTCACCGTCGATCACTTCGCTCTGGCCATCGCTCTTTATGATGGGAAGCATCCATAATGAAACAGGATCTTTTACTTGTTGCGTGTTGCGTACGTTTCCCGTGTTGCGTACGGTCAAGGTTCTAAATTTTTTGAGGTAAGTCATCTCTTCCGTCGGTGTAACTTCAAATGGCGGCAGTAATGATAAGATCTCTATCTTTTGTTCAATGACCTTAACTGCCTCTCCTTTGCTTTCAAAGACGAAGAAGAGCGTGTATTCCTTAGGCTGCATGTACGGATTAGGCACGATGCTGAACTCTACTGTTTTCTTGCCCTGCGGGGGAAGTTCGACATCGACTTCTTTTTGAAATTCCGGGATCTCGGTCTCGATCCTGATCTTCAGGTCATTTAGATTCAGCGGATTACGGTTTTCTAAAAATAATTTTATTGACAACGGTTCATTAGGATTTATTTTTTCATCCATATCCACATTTACCCGGATAGTAGGAAGGTAGTCTAAGGGATCTTTTGCCTTGAGATAGATCTTTAACTCCTCGGTATGAGGATCGCTCTTATCTCCTTGGACAGTTAGATGGACAAAATAAATTCCAGGAGATAGGTCTTGAAGTGCTTTTGCCCTGATGGTGGTTGTATATGAATGCCCTGGCTCCAATACGATCACTTTGTCTTTTAATGGGAAGGGATCAACATTCCAGGATTGCCCGGATTGCAAGGAATAAAGGTTATAGGTCTGAGTCTGGCCTTCTTTGTTGGTGATAGTTAAACTGAAGGTGGCGTATTCTGCGGGAGTGATCTCATTCTTGATCGGTGCGGAAGATACAGTTGTTTCAGCAGCAACGACGACAGAAAATAGGGCTAAAAGTAATATACACAGTAAAATAAAAGACTTTTTCCACCTCACGTCATCTACACCTCGCTAAATTAAATCAGAACTAGTATTTAAAGAATTCGTTTTTGAGCTTTGGAAACATTTATATATTCTTTTCTTTTAATTTAGGTTAAAAAGAGATGTAATATAGATGATAAAAAACAAAGATTTTTTAGCATCTTCCAAAAATCAGGAGGATTTTTGTTAGATGGTAGAAGAAAGCGCTTTCCGAGGCATGATCGGGTTCTTGAATAAGTTAGGGGTATATGATGTTATCCTCCCCTTCTTGCTAGTATTCACCATAATATTCGCTATTCTGGAAAAGACTAAGATATTTGGCACTGAAAAAGATGGCATGACTAAAAAGAACATCAACGCCATGGTTGCGTTTGTGATTGGGTTCTTGGTCATCGCTTCTACCAGACTCGTCGCGGTCATCAACGAAGTAATGGCTAATGTAGTCTTGCTGATCGTCCTAGGGGTATGCTTCTTATTGTTAGTCGGAGTCTTTTTTGCTGGAAAGGATGAATTCTCTCTGGAGAAATTCCCGGTTTGGCAGCAGTTCTTCATGGTGGTCATGTTAATAGGCATCGTGATCATCTTCCTTAATGCTCTAGGGTGGCTTCAATATCTATTTGACTTATTTGAAAACATCAATGCCGACTGGGCCGCATCATTAATATTCATCATCATCATCATTGGGTTTATAGTCTGGATAACCTATACCCCCAAAGGAGAATCTAAAAAATAAAAGAGGAGGTTAAAATATGGTCAGCGCAAGTTTCACTAATCTCGCAGGATATTTTCAAGCATACGGAGTGATGGATTTCCTGCTTCCATTCATCTTGGTATTTACCATCATCTACGCCGTCACGGCAAAGTTAGCTTTATTCAAAGATCACAAGCAATTCCGCGTGGTTATCGCTTTGGTATTAGCATTATTATTCGTCGTTCCTCACATCACCGGCAATTACCCTCTCGGTTACGATCCGGTACAAGTGATGAATGAATCATTGCCGAGCATCTCTCTCGTATCGATCGCGGCTATCATGGTCTTGCTTTTGATGGGCATCTTTGGCGCTGATTTCAGTGCCGCTGCCGCTCCCTTTATAGCTATAGTGTCGTTAGCATTTGTCGCTTACATCTTCGGCGCTTCTCTTGGTTTGTGGAGGGGCCCCTATGATATCTTTTACTGGTGGTCGTCTGACATAACAGAGCTGATGATCGTCCTTTTGATCTTCGGATTAGTAGTATGGTTTATCGTGAAAGAACCTAGTAAGCCTGGAGACAGAGGCGTAATTGGCAAGATGTTAGATGAATTTGGCAGATATGTGGAGAAGAGATAAACTAACATGGCTTCACCATTAGACTTAGGGATCCTGAACCTTTTTGATTTCGTCTTTCCAGTCCTGCTGGTCTGGGCTTTTGTCTTTGCCTTGCTGCAGAAAACTAAAGTGATCGGTGAGTCTATCGGCATCAACGCCATCATCGCCAGCGCAACTGCCCTGACTGTGCTGCTTTCCAGATCGGTCATCGACTTGATCAATTTCATCATCCCCTGGTTTGCTATCGCCATTATTTTCTTTGTCTTGATGGTCTTGCTCTTTATGATCATGGGCGCAAAGGACATCACTGCGTACAAGCAGACTAACGTGCAGTGGGTCATTATCGCGATAGGGATCTTGATCGTGGTCGCTGGCTTTGGAAAAGTCTTAGGACAGACTTTACTTGAAGAAGGCGCCCAAGCGGGCACGGTCGTGGAAGGGGCAGACGGTGTCGCTACCGGCGGTTTCCAGCAGAATGTGTATGCGACTTTATTCCATCCTAAAGTCCTGGGATTATTGATAGTCTTTACTATAGTTGTTTTTACAGTGGCCTTGCTGAGCGGATAGGCTGTTACAAAAAGAGGTGTGTGTGTTAATGGTACAAAGAATAGTTTTTGTTGGGTTGGGATTGTTAGCAGTCGCTTTGTTGGTAGTTGGTTTAAATGGGAATATTACCGGAAATGCTTTTGCTTATAATCTAAAGCGTAGTTGCATGGATAGTGATGGGGGTAAAAACCCTGGCGTCGCGGGAGTGGCTGAGGTCAAGAGCTTAGCATCGGTAAAATCGCAAGGATTTGCTGACACCTGTAAGGGTCAAAGATTTGTTCTTGAGCATTACTGCGATGAGGTCAAACACTTAAGGGAAACCATCAGTTGCCCCAATGGCTGTAAGGATGGAGCTTGTTTGCCTTCTAAGTAAGTTTTTATTTTTTTAATTATGCAAAAAAATAGCCAGAAAACTATTGACTAAAGTCAATGTCCACAGAAAAACAACGATTTTTCTGGGACGCCGAAAAAGTCGTTGCTTTTTCGTGCGGATGAATGATGCTATGGCTATTTTTGCATCCTAAAAATGTGTGGTTTAGAAACCGTCTCTTTTTCAAACCTTGCACTTTAGTGTGTGCTGTAAGCACGACCAAAAAGGTACTAACTTTTTGTGGACATGGTGAGACGGTTTCACGCATTTTTATGATTTCAAGAATTTAATGATATTTCTATCTTTATCATACACTCTTGCCCTGGTTTCCTCTATAGATAATTTTCTGGCAAAATCCAAGATCATGCTGCTTATTACTCCATCAATAGATATCTTATAGATAGGTTTTCCCTGTTGATGCAAGAATTCTGCTTCACCAAAGACTCCCGCACCAAAATTTCCGTCTTCAAAGGCAAGGAAAACTCCTGCACTCGTGGCAGGGAGTACTTCCTGAAAGAAATAATCCATTCCCTTGCCTTGCTTGGAATGTCGTTGATACCCTTCCTGATGATGAGGCTGATTAGGATTTTCAACTTGAAATGTTGGGAGCTCTCGTTCTATAATTTTAACTAGCTCTATTTCTAGAGGTATATCGTAAAAGCTGATGGGGTGCCCAAAATAAATGCTCGGTTTCATGCAGGATAAAAAAATAGAAAGCGCTTATAATTATTTTGATATTAGAACTTACTTATGAGAATGCCTTTTCTTCAGGTCATCTTTTACTGAAGACAATTCTTTGACATTTTCCACAAACGTAGGTATAACGTCCTTGAATACTTTTCCTACCGCTTTCAATTCCGTGCCTACATCCCGCATCCTGGTATCATAATCTTCTAATTTGCCTAAGACCGCTTCATGCAGCATCTTGAAATCTTCCTTTAATTTATCGACATCATTCTGCAGCTTGTTCTGCTTCTCTTCATTCTTGTTTTTCCATTCGATGATTTTTTTTACTTCACCGATCAAGTCATCCCATTTCGCATCGATCATGCTTTCTGCGATTTCCTCCATACGCTCGTAAATATTGCCCATGTCTTCTTGGTAAGAAGGCTGTGGAGAACGCATCTCTGGCTGCATGGTGGAATAAGATTCAGGAGCGGAAGGCGCGGATTGATCAGCTTGGGCGATAGCGTCGCTGATCTGCTGTTGATTATATCCTTGCTGCGACAATTCGTCTACGATGATGTCATCAGTAAGTCCTTGCTGACGGAGTTGTAATACTTCAGAAACTGGGGATGCTTTCTTATCAAGTAACGCCATCATATGCCTCTTTTACACTTCTTTGTGATGATGATAATCTAACCCTATTTAAATTTATTCTCTAGTGCTTCTTGCTTCTCTCTGCTAATTTAGCTTCTATAGCTTTCTCCAGATCTCTTTGGGTCACAAAATTGAGCGGATTCCAAAACTCTATATATTTCTTTAAGATCGCCACTTCTTCCCCGCCAGCGGTCTGCTTCAATTCGTTGATGATGAGAGTCATCTTCTGATTCATCTTTTCCTGCTCATGGCGTATCTCCATCAAGTCGTCACTGAGCGTCTTAAAATCCTTGTTGAGTTTATTGGCCCGTTTGATGAAATCATTCTTGAGCACATCCACTTCCCGGAGAAGATTATTTGCTTTACTCTCTAATCCTTTGACCCAGACATAGAGTTTTGCCGGATCAAATCCAGAAGCCGGAGGCATTTCCACTGGTTTAGCCATATCTTTCTTTTTAAGGAAGAGAACATAATAAAGTTATGTGAGTATTGGAGAGTGGGAAACTTTGTAATTTTAAAATTCTTTTTGCGCCGATGCAAGAAAACTATAAGTTTTCTGCACAGAAATATGATATTCTTCATATTTCTTGTGGCGGTGCGACGGTTGCTACGCAACCTACACGACAGCCCGTAGGGCGCATCCCCAGTCGTGCCGCACGCCATGGCGCAAGACAAACCGGGGGACGTCCCTTACGGGGTGGTTTGTAGGACGAAGTCCGTCTTGCCGCCATGATGGCGTGCAAGAAGTTACTAGTATCAAATAGTTTAGAAAATATAATAAACCCTTCTTCTATATAACATCTAAAAGATGGTGCTGGAAAAATCTAAAGCTTGTTTTGAATATGAGACTTATCACGAAGGAGAGAACAAGATCCTGAAGATATCCTGCGAAAACTGCAGTTTCCCTCCTTCTATCGAATACAGCGATATCTGCATGTCAAAAGTGATCGACACCCTCCAAGCAGTTACCGGTGTTACCACCATCATCCTTTCTCAGCAGCGTGAATATCAATACGACTATGATCAAGTCTCACTCCTCAATGAGCTAGTTTCTGTATACAAGCATCTGACCCAGGAGGAGCGCTTCAGCTATTCGCATTTAGTGGTAGATCCCCTGCACGAGCGATACATCCGCAGCTCCTACGCGCAATTCCAGCGGCTTATCTCCAAAAGCCTGAAAGAAGATCCTTTTGCAGCATTTGTCGAACTAAAACGTCTGGAA
This sequence comes from Nanobdellota archaeon, assembly GCA_030647325.1. Taxonomy (GTDB): domain Archaea; phylum Nanobdellota; class Nanobdellia; order Woesearchaeales; family GW2011-AR9; genus JACPIL01. The sequence goes on from JAUSJN010000070.1 coordinate 46,450, forward strand.
ACGAGAGAAAAAATAAAATTGAATTCTCTCATCGATGCCCGGCATGCTGCCAGCCAGCGGAAATTCTTAACTGTCCTTGACGCGGTCATCAAGACCATCGAGAATATCAAACTGATCAAACATCTCATGCCCCTCAGCCATGATTATAAAGTAGGCCAGAGGGAAATCTACGGCAATATCTTCCATCCCACCACCAAACCGGATTTCATGTTCACCAAGCTGCTCACCGAGTTTCCGGAAGGAAATCTGGAAGACAGCTACAACTTTAAAGTAGGAGAAGATGAGTGCGAAGTGAATGTTTTTTCTTTTGACGACAACGTAAAAGTGCTTTACCATCTGACCCCGCCGGAATTTATTTTCACCGAGGAAGAATACGAACTGCTGGATGATGCCAAACGCATCATGTCTGAACACAAGCCGTCAAAAGAAGAATTTGTCGATCCGGCGCGCATGCGGGAAGTATTCTTCAACATCGGAAAAGATATGCTCACCGATTTAGCTCAGCATCAGAATCTACGCATCAAAGATGAGAAGATGAGCCAATTGGCCCAGGCCCTGCTTCGGCATACCGTCGGTTTCGGGTTGATCGAGCTTCTTCTTTCAGATCCTAAAGTGCAGGACGTCAACGTCAACTCGCCTAACGGAGCGCTGCCGGTATTCATCGTGCATCAGGATTATGGAGATTGCTACACCAACATCTATCCCACTATCCTAGAAGTGGAAAGCTGGGCTACAAAATTGCGTCTTATCTCTGGACGGCCACTAGACGAAGCTAATCCTATTTTAGATACTGAACTGAAGGTAGAAGGTTTCACTTCCAGGGTTTCTGCCCTTACCGCGCCGTTAAGCCCGACTGGCTTAGCTTTTTCATTTCGGCGACATAGAGATTTTCCCTGGACTTTTCCGCTTTACATGCAGCCAAAAATTAGATTTGTCGATGCTATCGGCGCAGGATTGTTAAGTTTCTTGATTGAGAATAATGCCACCATCCTGGTTGCAGGAACCAGAAGTTCTGGAAAAACTTCCCTATTAGGTTCCTTCCTTACTGAGATCATGCGGCGTGCCAGGATACTGACTATTGAAGATACCTTTGAACTGCCTTCTGAATCCATCCGTAAGCTAGGCTACAATATTGAATCTCTCAAAGTCGCATCTGCCTTATCGGCGCCAGGTTCGGAAGTTGATCCGTCCATAGGGATAAGATCCACGCTTCGTCTAGGTGATTCGGCCATCTTTGTCGGCGAAGTTCGTTCGAAAGAAGCCATCGCCTTATTTGAAGCCATGCGGGTCGGAGCTGCTGCCAACGTAGTGGCGGGAACTATCCACGCTGACTCTCCGTATGGAGTATTTGACCGGGTGGTCAATGATATCGGTGTTCCGAGAACTTCATTCAAGGCCATCGATATCATCGTGATAGCTAATCCGGTCATTTCCGGATTGAAAAAATACAAACGCATCTTACGCATCACCGAAGTGCGCAAGGAGTGGGAAGAAGATCCTCTTCGGGAAAATGGCTTTGTCGATCTGATGGTGTACAATCCAGTGACCGATAAGCTGGAGATCACTGACGAACTGCGCAATGGAAATTCTGACGTCTTAAAGAGGATGGCCGGCAGGGTGAAAGAATTTGCCGGCGACTGGGATGCGGTATGGAATAATATTCTATTACGGGCGAATTGCAAACAGGCCATCGTCGATGCTTTTTCTGAGACCGGCGATGAAAACATCCTGGAAGCAGAATTCGTCGTGAAAGCGAATGATATATTCAGGCTGATCTCCGAGAAAGTGAAGACCAAAAGCGGCAAGACGGATACCGATAAGATCTTATTTGAATTCAAGGAATGGCTAAGGAAAGAGTCTAAGAAGAAACAGGAAGAATGATTGTTTATCTTTAATTCGGAAATGTTTTTATAATAGGGCGATGTAGTGAAGCTCATGAAATACCGCATCATCACCCACGGGAACTGTACGGATGGCTATTGCAGCGCTTTTGTGGTCAAAAAATTCTTCAATGTTTTCTTTGGAACAACCTTGACCGAGCAGGAAATCCAGGAGATCCCTGTCCTGGGAGTACAGCCGCAGGATATTCAGGCAGGAAAAGTCCATTTCTCTTCCGGAGATATCGTGGTTGACCTTCCTCCGTCGGAAACGAAAATCTTCTTCTGGTGCGACCATCATCTGACTAATAAACCAACCGCATCACTCCCTAAAAATTATCATTGGAAAGCCACTCCCAGCTGTAGCGGATTCCTGATCGATATCGCTCTTGAAAAAGGAGCTAAGTCCAGCAAGGAACTTCTGGAATTCAGGAAAGTCATCGATATTAATGACGGTGCTGCCTATACTAAAAAGGATATCAAGGATTGCTATTATAAACGTAAAAATTACCAGCAGCATTCCCCCCTCCAGAAATTGGCCATGATCGGATCGATGTTCAATACCCGTGACCGCATCCTTAACGACGAGATCTTCCGGACCTTGCTTACTTCTGATCTGGGAGAGACTCCTCTCTCCAGCGAGTCATTATGGCAATTAAACCCATTGATATTTCATCGCGCCCAGTTAGAAAGCTTTGAGCTATGGAGAAAGAATGTGGATACCTACCTCGCCTATGATGCAGAAGCGCAATGTGTGATACAAGATGATAGAAAAGCAAAAATTAATATTGGCGTCCCTGACCGGTTTTATTCTTACATGAAATTTCCTGAAGCAAGTTACCATGTGAATCTACGGATCATCGATGAAGAAAAAAAAGCGCGTGTTGGTATCGGTTCAAATATATTTCACAAAGAGCGCTGCAAAGTCAATATCAGCGAACTTTGCCAGGAATTGGGAAAGAAGTTTGGCGGTTCCGGCGGCGGGCATTTCTATGTCGGCGGAGCGGTAGTTAGGGCTGATAAAGTGGATGAAGCGCTCGCGTTCATTTTGGAAGCGTTTAAGAAGAAAGAGTAATTGTCACAATAATGATCTTCACGGTAATGTCCTACAACCTCGAAAGAGGATTTCATAGCCGCGATCACCTTCTCGAAGCGCATCGCCTACGGGCAGTGCAACATGCAGTCCAGCAGATCAAGCCGAATTTTCTGGCACTTACTGAAGCGTGTTACGGCGGTCCTAATTCGCAGGGGATCAAGATGGACTATCAATCGCTTTTTGATTTTAAGTATGGTCAATTTGGAAGCTATCCTGTAATAGGACCAAGAAAAAGTGATGAAGGCGGAAACTGTCTGTTATCGCAATTTCCGATGCAGGGCCAAGCGATACAATTATCCTACAAAGGAGCAGTCCGTGGGAAAGTTCAGCTGGAGGATAAAATTCTTACCGTTGAGGTGGTACATCCTTCCTATTCTGTTGATGATAAGGAAAAAATTTCAACCTTACGTCCGTTGATAAGCGGCCGTCAAGAGCCTTATCTTCTTACTGGAGATTTTAATACCGTCCATCCTGATGATAAGTATGATTGGGATCAATTGGTCTGTGATCTACGGTCATATGATCCTGAAAAAGCAGCATGGATCGTGGAAAACTGGCGCAAAGCAGAGCTGGTCTCTTGGTTGCTTGAAAAGGGTCTTCATGATGCTTTTCCTCCTGAGTCCAGGCAATCGACGGTCCCCACTCCATATACCTATGGAAAAAAAATGGCTGGAGTGCGAATGGATTTCACTTTCCATTCTCCGGGTCTTAAAGTACTGGAAGCGTACGTCCTAAAGAATGAAGATACAGAAATTGCTTCAGACCATTATCCGATCGTGGTCAAGTTTGAGATGTGATTTATTTCTTATAACACACATCACAGCCTTTCAGATCCCCTTCGATCTGGGCATGCAGCTTACACAATACTTTTGATTTCTTGATAAACTCGTTGATAGTTTGAATCTGATGGAAAGCACTTTCATTGTCAACTATTCTTTCAGCAGATTTTTTGATAAAGTCTTTTACTTCTGCGGGAAAAGTGATCTCTTTTGCTCTTTTCTCTGAAACATATTGAGAAACAGCGGCTTCAGTTATATTCAACAACTTAGCGATCTCTTTCTGTGCCTTTCCTTTTTCTTTTAGGGCTGCAACTAACTCTCTTCTTATCGCTGGCAGGATATACCAGACCTCAATTTCCTGAGGGTGTTGTGCGGGCACTTTCATGATAGTTATAAACTGTCGAGAAGTTAAAAATCTATTGGAGAAATATGTAAAAAGAAAATAAAAAAGAAAAAACTAATTTAGCAGTTCAGCATCCACTAATCCGTAGCCAAACAGGTTATCCTTACCTACTGCACCAAGATCATCAGCAGTGTTTTGTAGTAATGCTCTTACTTCAACATTACTCATCAACGGATTTGCTTGGATAGCTAAAGCAGCAACTCCAGAAACGTGCGGGGTAGCCATGCTGGTTCCACTCAGAGTAGCATATCCTCCGTCCTTATAGGTAGACAGGATGCTTACACCAGGGGCAGCTAATTCTACTTCTGGTCCGACATTGCTGAAAGATGCTAGATTGTTATTACTATCGGTTGCAGAAACAGCCACAACAGAATCGTAGGCAGCAGGGTAGGATACCGCTCCGCCGTAATCATTACCGGCAGCCGCTACTAACAATACGCCGTCAGCATAAGCAGCATCAACTGCGTTATGGAATGCCTGCACATCTGAACTTGAACCTAAACTCATGGATACTACCTTCGCACCGCTTTGCACGCAGTAATCAATCCCTGCGATAACATCGCTCAAATATCCGGATCCTTGCCGATTGAGAACTTTTGCTGCTAACAGCGAAGCGCTTGGCGCAACTCCAACTACCCCGATGGTATTATCAACTGCGGCAATCGTTCCTGCAACATGGGTTCCATGGCCATTATCATCATCCCATTTAGTGGAATCAATAGTTGCTCCTTTAGCAACAAAGTTTTTACCGCCAACGATGTTTGCCTGCAAATCAGGATGGTCTTTATCGATTCCGGTATCAACGACGCAAACAGTTACGCCCAACCCAGTATTGTTTGAAAGCTCAGCATCTACCTTGTCAACTCCCCAGGGCAATTGCTGTGCCGGTTGGGAAGGAGCAGGTTTCCCAGAAGCATGAGCTTCTGCATCATATTCAACATTTACAACATTAGAATTTTGTAACAAGCCTTGAAGCGAATTTGCTGGTACTTCAACCGCTAAGACGTTTTCAAGTAAAGCATAACTATGCAGAACTCTTCCACCTGCCTGGCTTACTACACCAGCATCTGGTTTTCCTTTAAATTCTAAAAATACTCGTACTTTCTCTGGATTTCCAGCTGCCGTTGCCAACGCTGACAACATCAGGATAGAAATCATCATTATAACAATTAATTTTTTCATATTCTTACCTCCTACTTCAGTTGATGAACTAAACTTGTGGTCGTCATTTAAATAGTTTGTGTTGTTAAATTGTGAAAAATTATTCTAGAAAACCTTCCTTAAAGAACTAATAATCTCAGCAAGCACTTTCACAACAGTATCAACATCTTTTTTACTGCTATATCTGCCTAAACTAAAACGTATGCTTCCGCGAGCTGATCTCTCTGGCACTTTCATCGCTTTCAAAACAGGGCTTACTGTGATTTCATTCGCAGTACAGGCACTTCCAGCAGATGCATAAATGCCTTTTTGATCCAGGTACGACAACACTGTCTCTGCTTCTGTTCCTTCAAATGATAGGTGAACATTGTTAGGTAACCTTTCTCTGGGATGTCCATTGAGAAAAGTATTTGGTATTTTTTTCATGACTTCAGAAATAAAATGATCCCGCAGCTTTTTCAATTTCGCATTCTCGCTTTCTTTTTCCTGCTGCGCTAATTCCAATGCTTTTGTGAATCCGGCAATTGCAGGGACATTTTCTGTACTGGAACGCAATCCTGACTCCTGTCCTCCGCCATGAATCAATGGCTGGAGTTCTATGCCCTCTTTCACATAAAGTAATCCTGTTCCTTTTGGTCCATAGATCTTGTTGCTGTTCAAGGTCAATAGATCAACACTTAGATCTTTCACATTCAAATCCAATCCTCCAGCCTGACAGGCATCAGTATGAAATAATACTTTTTTCTTTTTTGCGACAGCGGCGATCTCTTTGATCGGTTGGATAGCGCCCACTTCATGATTTGCATACATGATAGAGATCAAAATAGTTTTTTTGGTGATTGCCTTCTCCACCGCTTTAGGATCAACCCTTCCATACCTATCGACATCAAGATAGGTCACAGAAAATCCTTCTTGTTCCAGATACTTGCAGGTTTCCAACACCGCTTTATGCTCCACTTTGCTGGTGATGAGGTGCTTTCCTTTCTTTTGGTAAGCATGCGCGATTCCTTTAATTACAAGATTAATACTTTCAGTTCCGCTGGAAGTGAAAATAACTTTATCTTTCTCATTTGCATTCAAAATCTTCTTAACTTTTTCCCGAGAAACTTCTAATACTTCTTTCGCTTTCTTTCCGGCATCATGCATGCTGCTGGGATTGGCAAAATATCTTTCAACTTCAGTAATCACTTTACGAACTTCCTGTCGTACTGGTGTAGCTGCGGCATAGTCTAGGTAGATCATTTTAGACTCCCAGCATCTCCCGCAATTCTTCTGAAGGTTTCCACGGTGGTGTAAAGGTGACTTCGATGCTTACTTCTTCTGCCCCCTGCTCGAAGATCATCTTCTTCAGATCTTCCACCATCTGCGGCCCGAAAGGACACATCACGGAAGTGAAGGTCAGAACTACTTTCACTTTCTTCTCGTCTATCTTGGTTTCATAGATCAAACCTAAAGTCCAGACGTCGATGTTCAGTTCAGGATCTTCATATTTCTTGAAGACATTTTCGATCAATTGTTCTTTGGTTATCATTTTGCCAATCCCTCGAACCCTTTCTCATTGATATGCTGTGCCAATTCATGGCCGCCGGTCTTCACAATTTTTCCGTGGTATAGGATGCTTACCTGATCCGGCTTCAGATATTCCAGGAATTTGCTGTAATGGGTGATCACGATGATCCCCATATCTTTTTCTTTACGTACTCTTTCGATCCCTTCCGCGACGGTCTTCATGGCGTCTACATCAAGTCCGGAATCGGTCTCATCTAATAACGCATAACTTGGTTCTAACATCGCCAATTGCAGTATTTCCATTCTCTTCTTCTCTCCGCCGGAAAATCCTTGGTTAAGATAACGCTTGCTGAATGAGCTGTCAATCTTCAACTGCGCCATCTTCTCTTTCAATAATTTATGGAAATCAACCACTGAATAAGGCGCAAGATTTTTCTTTTCCCTTAGATTATTCACGGCAGTGCGCAGGAAATTGCTGATAGTCACCCCGGAAATTTCCGAAGGGTATTGGAAGGATAGAAACAGTCCTTTCTGTGCTCGCATTTCTGGTTTTGCCATAGTGATATCTTCTCCATCCAGCAAGATTTTTCCTTTGGTGATCTTATATTTCGGATGCCCCATCAAGGCGTGCGCTAAGGTAGATTTCCCTGAGCCATTTGGTCCCATCAGCGCATGCACTTTTCCGGGATAGAATGTAAGCGTAACCCCTTTGATGATCTCTTTTCCATCCACTTCTACGTGTAGACCGACAATCTCTAATCTTTTCGTATCTTTCATGGTAATCATATCTCCTCCATAGCATGATGCAAGGTTTTCAGGGAGAGCAAAGCGCATTTTGTTCTGGTATGGCTGATAGGTATTCCTAGCAGACCGAATACTTCTTGCTGATTGAATCTCTTTGCATCTTCAACATTTTTTCCCTTCAGATTTTCCGTCAATAAAGATGCAGAGGCTTGGCTGATCGCACAGCCATTCCCGGTGAATGAGATCTCCTCGATATTGTTTCCTTCAGTTTTGACGTAGATCGTGATGATGTCTCCACACAAGGGATTAACCTCGCGGTGTTTTACAGTATACTGCAGCATCTCTTTTTTATTCCTCGGAGATTTATAGTGGTCAATAACATTCTCTTTATAGATTTCCTGCTCTTCGGTCAGATCACTGGGAGCAATTTCACTTCGATTAATAGTATTTGTTTCTGTTCCCATCTCTCCAACCATTTTCTTCACCGCTTCAACCAGGCGATCAACATCTTCCATAGTATTGTAAAGGTAAAATGAAACTCGGAGACTCCCATCTATCCCTAGTTTGGAAAACAATGGCATGGCACAATGGAATCCGCCGCGCACCGCAATGTTTTCCTTATCCAGCATTTCACTTGCATCGTGCGGGTGTATCCCTTCGACTGTAAAAGAAATGACTGGTCCTCTATTTTCAGTACTAGCTGGTCCAACAATGGTCACGTCGGGAATTGCAGACAGTTTTTCTAAAGCATATGCTGTCAATTCTTGTCCATGGGTAGTTATGTTTTCCATGCCTGTCTCTTGCAGATACTCAATCGCTGCCATCAATCCTGCTGCACCGGCCAGGTTAGGAGTTCCTGCTTCAAATTTCCAGGGCAGGTCATTCCAGCTTGCTCGTTCAAAGCTGACCTCGCGGATCATATCGCCTCCGAACAAGAAAGGCTGCATCTTTTCCAGCAATCCTTTTCTTCCATACAATACACCTATTCCTGTCGGAGCGCACATCTTGTGTCCGGAGAATACCATGAAATCACAGCTCAATTCTTTCACATCTACTGGCATATGCGGAACGGATTGCGCAGCATCAACGATCATCACTGCATCTACTTTATGTGCCATCTCTGCCAATTCTTTGACTGGATTGATGGTTCCCAACACGTTTGAGAGGTGTACCACAGAAACTATCTTGGTTTTTTCTGTAATCAACTCTGTAGCTTTCTCCAGATCTAATCTAAAATATTTTGTGACAGGAATAAATTTTAATACTGCGCCTCTCTCTTCAGCGATCTGCTGCCAGGGAACAATATTGCTGTGATGTTCCATCTCGCTTAGGACTATCTCATCTCCTGCCTTCAAATTCTTTCCCAGAGAATATGCTAATAGATTCAATCCTTCCGTGGTCCCTTTGGTAAAAATAACCTCTTCAAAATCAGCACCGATAAATTTCGCGACTGTTTCATGTGCTTTTTCGTACAACACTGTTGCTTTCTGTGCTAATTTGTAAATTCCCCGATGGACGTTGGCATTATCCTGCTCATAATATTCTTTTATTGCTAGGATTACTTTTGCTGGTTTCTGACTCGTGGAACTATTGTCGAGGTAAATTAAACCATTTTTCAGTATTGGGAAATCTTCTTTTGCAGTTATCATTTTCCTACCCTTTCTTGAATAGTATCCCGTATTTCTTCTCTAGTTTTCTCATGAGGTAATCTTTGCAAGATCGGATCCAAGAAAGCCATCACTAACATATGTTTTGCTCTTCCTTCATCCAATCCTCGGGAAAGCAGATAGAACAGCTGTTCCTCATCGATCTGCCCTACGGTCGTTCCATGCGAGCAAGAGACATCATCATTCTCGACTTCCAGGATAGGGATGGCATTACAACGCGCTTCATCTCCCAGCAGCAGCAGGTCGGATCTCTGGTCGCCTTGACAATTGACGGAATTCTTTTCGACCCGTATGGTCCCGCGATGCATAGCTCTGGACTTATCGCTGAGAATCCCTTTCGCCAGCATCATTGACGTAGTGTTGCTATGTTCATGGAACGCAGTTGAATCGATATCGCCTTGCTGTGTTCCAGTACCGACAATAGCCTGATACTGCTGTGCTGCTGCTCCTGCTTCCCGCAGATGGCTTCTTAGTTGAATCTGGGTAAATCCTTTTCCGATAGCAAAGTCAAACCACTGGATACTTGCATCCCGTAATACTTCTGCACGTTTTGTAGTCAATGAATGTGTTCCTTCTGCTTCATCGTGGATGGTGCAATAGGTGATCTTAGCGTTTGCTTGAGCATAGATCTGGATGATCTGACTTTTGTAATGTGCTTCTATTGTTGAAGCGGTCTTTTCTACAACAGTCGCCTGGCTTCCCTCTTCTGCGATCACCATAATATTTTCTGCAGAGGCCATGGTCTTTGCTTTAGAGTCAATGATGATTGGATCTTCAACTAGGGTGTGGTTTGGAATGATAATCACCGTAGCATCAGCAGCATGGGCGTAGTGCAAGGCTAATAATTTATTCTCGGTGGAGACTAATGTTTGTCCATACTTAGAAATAAATTCCTCTCCTAATTCTGAAAGCTTGCAGATTTTTACTCTTGCATCAGCGATGATCTCGGCATCTTCTGCTTTCTGCATCTCCGCAAATACTTTTTCCCAATCGACAGCAAGGTGTAATGAAAATCCATTCCCGTACTTGAAGGTA
>JAUSJN010000002.1 GCA_030647325.1 Nanobdellota archaeon
GATACCTTCCGCTCGCATGATTTGTGTAAAGGAAAGTTTTTTCTTCATGAAAAGTAACCTAAATACTCGCTTTATAAAATTTGTCAAACTATTTCATATCCGCAGGCTTTGCCGAGGATTTGGAACCCTGTCTTAGGATTCCATAAGCTTTTTAAAAAAAGTTACCGCTTCAGAAGCCTGATGCCCATAGACAATCTTTTCAAGAAAAAAGACCATTATGTTAGATATTTTACCGGGGCAACCTATGAAATTGATCGCTTCAATACCCTCGGCGAATTGAGAGCTTGGCTGGAAGCCGTAGCCAAGGATCTGCCTGAAGATGATAACCTAAAAATCGACAATCTGGAATTGGATAAGGGAAAACTCACCTATATTTTAGCCGACCAAGATTCCATCTTTACCGATGGCGATTGATGCGCTTTTCCACCACAATATTTATAAAGCCTCTTTCTCTCAAATTTTTATAGATTTGTCGACGATAAACCTATTTTTTGCAAAGTTGCAAAACACTCCCAAAATAACCTACCAAAATGAGCCCTACCGAAGCAGAAAATCCAGCGGAAAACAGCTCCAGAATCGTCCCTCGACTGATCGAAGAGGAGATGAAGGAGGCTTATGTAAATTATGCCATGTCGGTCATCGTAGGTAGAGCTCTTCCCGACGTCAGAGATGGCCTAAAACCAGTCCACCGGCGTATTCTCTATGCCATGTATGATCTGGGCATGTTTCATAACAAACCATCCAAAAAGTGCGCCAGAATAGTAGGGGAAGTACTCGGTAAATATCACCCCCATGGGGATACTGCCGTCTACGATTCTTTAGTACGCATGGCCCAAGATTTCTCTTTACGCTATCCTTTGATCAAAGGCCAGGGGAACTTTGGAAGTATTGACGGCGATAATGCCGCAGCCATGAGGTATACTGAAGCCAAGCTCAACAAACTGGCTGAGGAGATGCTCAAGGATATTGAGAAAAAGACGGTTGAATTCAAAGACAATTTTGATGGATCGCTGCAGGAGCCGATGGTGCTTCCTAGCCGCATCCCTAATCTCTTAGTCAATGGCTCTTCCGGTATCGCGGTAGGCATGGCCACTAATATCCCGCCCCATAATCTAAAGGAAGTCTGCACTGCCCTCATCTCTACTATCGATAATCCTGCTATCAGCACCCAGCAGCTGATGGAGATAATCCCTGCTCCTGACTTTCCTACCGGCGGCGAGCTGCTCTGCGGCGGCGAGCTTTTACATGCCTATGAAAAAGGCCGGGGAAAGGTCACCATCAAGGGAGTGGCAGAAATAGAAGAAGATAAGATCATCATCAAAGAGATCCCCTATCAGGTAAATAAGTCTGAACTGATCGAACAGATCGCGGAGCTGGTCAAGGATAAAAAGATCGCAGGGATAAGAAATATCAACGACGAATCAGACCGCGACGGGATACGTATCGTCATCGACTTAAAGAAAGACGGCGATGCTAATGTCATACTGAACCAGCTCTATCAATACAGCCGCCTGAGTACTTCTTTTGGTATCAATCTTCTGGCTTTGGTCGACGGACAGCCCCAGACCCTGAGCCTGAAAGAATTTTTGGAACATCACATCAAGCATCGTAAAGAGATAATCACCCGCAGGACCCAATATGATCTGGAACAAGCCCAGCAGCGCGTGCATATCTTAGAAGGATTATTGGTCGCTTTGGATAATGTCGATGAAGTTGTTGCGGGCATCAAGAGATCGAGAACTGTTGAAGATGCACGGAACTTTTTGATTTCCACCTATAGTCTGACCGTAGAACAGGCTAACGCTATCTTGGAATTGCGCTTGCAGAAATTAGCCTCTTTAGAACAGGAAAAGATCCGCGGCGAACATACCGATCTATTACAGAAAATAGTCTTCTATCAGGAAGTGCTTGGTTCAGAAAAAAAAGTATATGGATTGATCAGGGAAGAAGTAGAAGAGATCAAGACCATGTATGGTGACGAACGCCGTTCCGTGGTCATGCAGGGCGAATATGCAGACGTAGACATGGAAGAGCTGATCAAGGAAGAGACTGTCGTTGTCACCATGACCAATTCCGGGTATGTAAAACGTATCCCTCTTGATACCTACAAGACCCAGAAGCGCGGCGGTAAAGGAGTTATCGCAGCGAGCATGAAAGAAGAAGATTTTGTGGAAAGATTATATGTCACTTCCACGCACGCGTATATGTTATTCTTTACCGATAAAGGGCAGCTGTACTGGCTGAAAGTATATCATATTCCGGAAGCCAGTCGGCAGGCCAAAGGGCAGCATATCGCTAACTTGATCGAGAAGTCAAGCGATGAAAAAGTGACTGCCATCATCCCCGTCCGCGATTTCAAGGAAGGATACTTATTCATGGCTACCAAGGATGGGACAGTTAAGAAAACAGAACTGCAGGAATTCTCACGTCCGCGAAAAGGAGGCATCCGCGCTATCGGCCTAGATGAAGGCGACACCTTGGTAGGTGTGAAGTATACTGACGGTAATCAAGAAATTATTTTAGCTACCAAAGAAGGGTCGGCTAACCGCTTCAACGAAGAAGATGTCAGATTTATGGGCCGAGCTGCTGGTGGAGTAAGAGGTATCAGGCTTGATGCTGAAGACGAAGTCATCGGCATGTTAGCAGCAGAAGAAAAGATGGATATTCTCACTCTTACTGAAAAAGGATATGGAAAACGTACTCCTGTCTCTGAATACCGCCTTTGTAATCGGGGTGGAAAAGGAGTGACCAACATCAAGATCACTGATAAGAATGGGCCGGTCAAAGCAGTTATGTTAGTAGACGGCAAGGAAGAGATAATGCTGGTCTCAAAACAGGGTAATGGTATCCGGGTAAAATGCTCAGATATTTCTGTGATCGGTAGAGCGACACAAGGGGTAAGAGTGATACGCCTGGAAGAAGGGGATTCTTTAGCTGCTGCCGCCAAGATCGTGGTTGAGGATAGTGAGGAAGAAGCAAAATCTTCAGAACCGACGCCACCATGAAATTTGTTGCCTTCGTAAATCCAGGGATGGAAGAGTTGTGTAAGCAGGAAATAAAAGAGATTCTTGCTGTTTCTGGAAAAATTTATCCTCAGCTGGTCGAATTTGATGCTTCCGCAGAACCAGCGCTACAGCTTTTGTATCACGGGCAATCCATGCGCAGGATCATCATCTCTCTGGGGAAATACAAAGATCTCGATGACTCAGATTTTAACTCCGTGGAATGGAAAAATTTTATCTCTAACTCCTCTTTTAAAGTAGAAGTAGAAAACGTCAAGGGTATAGAAAATCGTCTATCCCTCGCTAAAAAAGTTGCTGGTAAAGTCTTTGCTGCCGTGGAGAAGCAAAAACTTTCTCTCGCCATTGACTTGAAAAAGCCAGATTTTCTATTGATGGTGTATTTCAACGGTGAAGAATATTTCCTAGGGATAGATCTAGCTGGGATCGAATTGCATTCCCGTGCTTATCGCGTATTTACCCATTCTGCTTCCTGCAAAGGCGACCTAGGATATTACTTTGCCAGGAAGACCGGATACAAACCGGGAAAAAATCTGTTGATCGGTTTTGTCAAAGATGGAGTCATCGCTATTGAAGCGGCCTTGTTTGCCGGTAGGATGCCCGTGCATTCGGCTAGAAATAATTTTTCGTATCAAAAACTGCCTCTGTTTAACTCTGTTAAATATCAGCCTCTTACTCCCGACAATACTATTTCCATCGCTGCGGTCGATGACAGCACCCAGAACATCAACGCTGCGCGCAAGAATGCGCAGATCGCTGGGGTAAGGAAATGCATCAATCTGCAAAAAGTTCTCTTGGATGAACTCAGCGGCGCGTTCCATGAACATGAATTTGATCAGATCTTATTTCAAGTGACTACCAAAGATGAAGATAAGCTGAATGAGATCTATCATCAAGTTAAATATCTGCTTAAGCCGAAAGGAACCTTACTGTTAGTCAGCAGGGAAAGCTGGGAAGTTTCCACTCCTAGTTATTGCAAGCTTGTTTCTGAAGATAGGATAGAACGCGGTGAGAATACCTATAAGATCTGGCTGATGCAGGGGAAGTAGCCACCAATATTTTTATATACCTCTTTAACTTAGTCTCCCTGATGGTACGAGGTGAAGAATTACGCGCTAGGATAAAGGATTATTTCTCGTTTGAAAAGCAGGAATTGGCTATTCTCATCCCGGCGATCTTTCTCACCGCTTTCATGTTTACCTTCCGTGACTGGGGGGAAGAGAGTTTCCAGTTCTGGGAAGGGTTGGGAAACTTGATCGTGGTCAGCATCATCGTCGCTGTTTCCTTCTTTGCCCGCTTCTCCTGGCAGAAGATCTATGCCTTGAAAGAAGGCTATGTAGCGCAATTCAAAGGATGGTGGACCGGAATATTGATCGCCTTAGTGCTTACCTTAGTCACTAATGGCCGGGTTCCGCTCGTTTTGATAGGCGGTATCGTTTCCTCTTTTATGGTTCGGCATCGCTTAGGAGAATTCAGGTACGGACATTCTTATCTTGACAACGCTAAAATTTCCTATCATGGTATCGTTGCCAACATCCATCTAGCGGTCTTTTTTTCTATAGGATTATATTTATTCCCTGATAGTTATTTTTTCAGCAAAGGATTGCTCTTAAACTGGATCATGGCTTTATGCGCAGTGTTTCCTTTGCCGCAAGTAGACGGTCTCAATATTTACTTTGGTTCGCGCCCTCTTTATTACGGCACTGCGGCCATGGTCGGAGTTTTTGGAATACTGTTGTTGACCCAGACTCAGATTGGTTTGATACTTGCGGTGTTTATCCTCTCGGTAGGAGATATCATCTCGATGTTGACGGAGCCATAAGATGGCAGGAATGAAACTACAATATCAATGGCCGGAATTATTAGCTTTATGCTTTACCCTGTTAGGATTTTTGATCTCAGTGCTTATTTCCCAGCCCGGCTTAAGTTACTTTTCTGTTTTTGTTTCAGGCTTACTTGCTGCACGCCTGTACTATCTTCAACGGTATCAGCAGCCGATCCTTCCTTCCGTATTGATCATTTTAGGTTTTTTAGTCGGCTATATAGCCGGAAGCTTTTGGGCCAGCCGTTTTTGGACCATCGTATTCTTCATCTGCGGGTTTGCGCTTTCTTACTATATGCATGTAAAAGGGATTATAGTAAGCTTTAAAAGTAAGGGCTTTATTAAATAAAATATGAAGAGCAAGCTTAAGAAATATAAAGCGAAAAGCGTGGTCGTAAGCAGGAAACCTTCTCATAAAGATGAGGAAGTATGGCATGCCTTTATCGGCTTCTTTGATGAAAATAATCCTCACCTAAAAGGTAAAGTCGCTCGTGAAGTGGTGGAGATCCAGAATGTACAGAAAGTGAGGATCAACGAGCTTCGTAATATCTCTTATTACTTGATGGGTAACGATATTGTCATCAATAATCTGGAAGAATTAACCATCGAACAGGAAGAGGGTGTGGTTACCTTGACCGGCAAGCAGAACCTTCCAAAATAATTACCCTAATCAATTCTTACACATTTTAATCAGGTATATTCATTATCAGACCAAAACATATATACTTAGCAGTCTTAGTATATTTTTGTAGAGGTGGTAACCAGGATCAAGCACGATATCTACTTGCATGACCTTTGCGAAAAGGTAAAGCCTGATTACGATTATGTCTCCACTAATGTGCGGTTGTATTCTAAGAAAGGCCGTGTCCTGGCCGAAATTGATTTATTAGGGGTACGTAAAGGCTCTTGCGATGTCTATGAAGTGAAATGCAGTTACCGGATAACCAAGGCCAAGAAACAGCTGCTGAGGATCAAACGCTTGATGCCCCATGTCACTAATATGTACTTCTTCTGCGGCGAATCGGGGATGTTGAAGGAAGTGGAAGCGGAGTAGATTAACTGAGTTAAGGATCACGAGGATGATTTTATATATGATAAAAGTTATAGTCTTCTATGCGTAAGATACAAAAGAAAATAACGCCAAAAATAATAATGGAAGGAGCAGGAGTAAAATTGCGCCGGGTCTTCGGACCAGAACAATCTTCTCAGTTTGATCCTTTCCTGCTCTTTGATCATTTTGGTTCTGCTGACCCTGACGATTACCTGAAAGGATTTCCCTGGCACCCGCATCGCGGTATTGAAACTGTAACCTATCTCCTGCAGGGTGAAGTGGCGCATGCTGACAGTATCGGTAACAAGGGCGTCATCAAGTCTGGTGAAATTCAATGGATGACTGCCGGAAGCGGTATAATCCATCAGGAAATGCCACAGCCGTTCAAGGGTGAGATGCAGGGATTCCAACTCTGGGTAAATTTACCTAAAGCAAAGAAGATGACCGCTCCGCAATACCGTGGTATAGCTAAAGATGAACTGGTAGTGGTTAAACTGGATGGTGCTGCCATAAAGATTGTTGCCGGGAAAATAGGCAATAAACAAGGCCCAGTACACCATCTAAGCACCGAGGTAGAATATTTTGAGATAGATCTTTCTGGAACGTTCAAGTATGATACAAAAAAGAAGACAGTTTTGATTTATGTCATTGAAGGATCTTTGCAGGTTGGAAATGAATCGCTCAATCATCACCAGGCTGCTCTCTTGGAAGAGAAAGGAGATATAGTTATCTCAGCAGAGAAAGCTCGTTTTTTACTTATTGCCGGAGATCCTCTCCGGGAGCCGGTTGCCTGGTCTGGACCGATTGTGATGAATACCCAAAAGGAATTGCAAGAAGCATTTCAAGAACTTGAAAACGGGACTTTCATAAAAACAAAGTTAAAGAAATAAATCACAACCAGATTTATAATAAATCTCTTCTTTTCAGATAACATGGGAAAATTTTCCGACTTAGGCTTGAAAAAGGAAATAGTGGACATCCTTTCTAAGTTAAACTTCAAAGAAGCATTAGAAGTCCAGGACAAAATAATCCCGTTAGCCTTGCAGGGCAAGAATATTGTTTTTACTTCAAGG
>JAUSJN010000006.1 GCA_030647325.1 Nanobdellota archaeon
TTTTTACTCATCAGCAATATTATAGACGCGATTCTGTCTTTTTACCAACTCTTCGACTCCATCCAAATTCCTAAAGAAAGTATATTGCACATGATTAAAGTCGGTCCTGGTCTCCATCACCGTCGCGACAATTTTTTGAAAAAAACTCAGATACGTTATCCTATCATCACTGGGAGTTAAACCGCGATAAGCTATCGCTCCCGATTCTATTATAAAAGGATTAGGTCCAGACCGTAAGCCGTAATTTGTCTTCAGGTGTTCAGCCGTGTCCATAAAGAAATTATCTATAGTCGGTCGCACCAGATATTGATCACCAGTATTGACCGTAACAGAGTCCGGGATAGGCTTCATGATCAAAAAAATAAGTAGGAGTTTTAAATACATTTCTATGATACTACATCTACTTTCTTAATCCGAGAAATTCTCTCTTTCACATACTTATCCTTCAACAAGGCATTGATAAAATCATCCAGCTTTGGATACACTACCTTCACTTTCGCTTTCATCCTGCCGCCTTCTACAAAAGCGTTCTTATATTTTTTCTTGAAATCATCAGCATATTCTTTCATTTTCAGAGGCGGGCCTATTCGCACTTCTTCTGCCGGCAATTCTTTTTTCTTGGTGATGAAATAAAACATCGCTTCCGGCCCCTTATCCCAGCTCCAGCCAGAAGCTACCGGTGCAAATCCCTGCAATTTTCCTCGCAGGAATTCAAACACTTTCAATAATTTCGCGCCTACCGCATCTTCCTTCCCTTCCGTCGGGGTAACGGTCACTGATACCAATGTTCCTTTGCCTTTGTACTTCTTTTGCAAAGAATCAACAGTGATCTTCTCCTTAATAAAAAATTCCTCAGCAGGTTTCTGCAGATATTTCTTGGCCAATTCTTTGAACAATACAAATTTCTCCATGGACAACGCGGCAGCGGCATTCCGGGATTTATCGACCGGATCGACCACGATCAACGGCGATTGCAATTTTGAGGTATTGATATGGAACAGGGCCATCTCTTTGGTCGGATAGAATCTGGAAGGATCGACAACGTCCTTCTCTTTCCATTTCTGTGCTGCTTGCAACACTTTTTCAAAAGACCCATAATAAGCGGTCAAGATCTCCAACACATACCCGCTGAATCCGCCTATATATGATTCTGCACCGTACATATCATTGGCTTTGCAGAATTGTTTGAGCAGTCGGATGTCATCTTTCAGCTTCGCCGCATGCTTCTCTACCCATGCTGAATGCAAGGGTGAAATATCAGTGATATTACGCGCCTGTTCCGCCTTGCTGATCTTCAGGATAGGGACCGTCTCAAATGCCAACCCTTGATAGGTCAGTTGAAAATAATCCCTGCTTCCATGTACCCGCCGTATCTTGATGGTAGAAAATGCTTTTTGTAATGCCTTCTCCAGCAGATCAGACAGTTCTCCAGATCTGTCTTCATACTTCTTGAGATCAAACAAGACAAAAATATCCACATCATGGCTGCCAGAAAGCCAGGTTCCTTTCGCCCCGCTGCCACCTAAGATCGCTTTTGCTCCACTAACTGCTAAAGCGGCATTCAACGCTTTCAGGAAGGAAGCGGTCGCCTGCATAAAGCGTTTCTCTTCTTCCTTACTTGGTTTTATTTTTTTGAGTATTTTCTCCATCCTGCTCAATATTCCGAAGATCTTTCCGCAACAATTTACGGAGAGTGATCTCACCTTTTTCTAAAAGCTTAAGGTCGTGTATAAGTATTTTGTGTATTTTTTCCTTGAAGAGAAACAAAAAGAGCAAGAAGCTGATTACTACAGTTATGACTTGTAATGGCAAGGTCACGCTGCCTTCCCGCAATTCCGCGCCAAAATAGGTCAGCAAGACCATCTGCACCATGAAACCAGCCGTAGAGACTAGATTAAAATGCAGTATCGAGATGTCGGTCAGCGCTGCCGCGGAGCTGACTAGATCGTTGGGAAACAAGGGCGCTATCCTAGCCATGAATAACGCGACCAGTTTTTTCTGCTTGAAAAAAAGGATGAAATGGATGATCTCTTCTTCCGTAAAAAAGAAAGATGCGATCTTTCCCCCATATTTCCTGGCCAGCGAAAAGATCAGCAGCGACCCTAGAAATGCGCCGATCAGGCTATACACCAAGCCCCACAACGGCCCGAATACATACCCGGCCAAGATGGTGGTGAGCTGTGAAGGGATGATGGAGATGGTAGTCTGAAACATCTGTAAGATGATCAGGCCGAGAGGGGCAAGAAGACCAAAGCCAAGTATAAAGGAACGCAAAGCTTCCGGATCTTGAAGGAAATTTCGTACTAGACCACTTTGTGAGACCGCAAAAAAGAATGCGCCAAAAATGAGCAGTATCAACAATAGCTTGATCCAACGGCCCTCTTTTTTCATAGGCATAAGAAAAGAATTATTGTTTATAAAACTTAGTGGCTATCCTCCTCCTGTACTCTAAATTGGGGGTAACATATATTTTTATAGTCAGGAGCATTCTAGCTATGATAATGATGCTCTCTAATAGCCAGGTGCAATGTTCTGACTGCAGAAAGTCAGTCAACAAGCAGGACACTTTCACCGCACTCGGCGGTTCCAGGGAACTGACCTACCGCTGCCGGGCCTGTTACAGTGTCAATAAGGACCTAGGTCTAGGCTCAAAAGAAAAACCAGCCATCAAGAAGGAATATTTCTGCGGGCGCTGCAAATACAAATTTAAGTCCATGGGAAATTTATGCCCTTACTGCAGCAAGCAGGATCAAGTGCTAGAGCAGGTTCATTCTGTCATGGATTTGTTATAAATATAAATTAATAATTATTATAGATTGATAGCTCCATTATAGATTAAACCTTAAAATAAGATTAAATGTTAAAATTATAAAAATAGATTAAAGATTATCCGACAATATCTTCTTTTTCCTTAAACTGGACTTGCTCATCCGTAACTCCATTAAAAATCATATTCTGGAATTCATGCCGTTCCTGGCCGTTATCGACCCGCAGAGGTACGCCAAAGAAGGTATCCACATACATGGTTACATTCCCTTCCAGCTGTAAGATCCATACATCGCGGTTAGCCAGACGCGCTTCGCCTTTCTTTTCCGCAGTGATCCCGTCAATCCAATCTAAAGGAGTTTTAACGTAATACTGACCAAACTCAACCGCGCCAATATCGCCGGTCTTGATGCAGTACTTTTTGCTCTCGCAATAGGCATTAGCAGTCTTAGCTAAAGTATTAAAAATAACAGCATCCATCTCAACACTATTGAGAACCTCAGTTTCCAGCGGTAATTCCTGTTTCACCGTAACTTCTTTTACCCATACTTTAAACGGTTTCTCTAGAGGTAGGTCTACCCGCCTATAATCATAGGATATGCTTTCCACATTTTTACTTTTAGCCAGAAGATCTTGCACCAGATTAGCGGCATCAGATGGTGGACATTCTGTTGGTTCCGGCGTAACCTTCGGACACTGTGCCGGATCATAGACCGTACTTCCATCCACACATACATATTTAGTAGTACAAGCGACAGCAAGCAAAGAAAATAACAACAACATCAGGATCAAAATTCTTTTCATCTATAGAATAATATTATTCAATTATATAAATGTAACTGCTAGAGTGCTGTCATCATCAAGGCCAAGAGGTGAGCGAAGCCCAAGATAAAGAAACTACTTTATCTGGGCACAGAAAAGATTGTTGTCTTTTCTTGTGAACTGAGATTGCTTGCATAGGATTATTGTCAAAAATGATCTAAAATAACAAACTATCATAATCGATAAAACATACAGATTTTTGCTGAGCTCACGGCCATGATGACAGCATAATTCACTACTAACATTTTTTAAAGAAAGGCCTGATTTAAATAATATGGTCAGCAAAATATCTGTTGCAGAAGCACTATCATGCCAGGACGCGCTTTTCATAGATGCTCGTACGCCTAAGGAATACACAGAAGACCATATCTTGGGAGCAGTAAATGTTCCCTTGCTCAATGATGAAGAACGGCATGAGATAGGCATCATCTACAAGCAATATTCCCGGGAAAAGGCTATCGAGCGAGGGATGGAATTATTCCCAGCTAAAATCCCTTCCATCTACAACGCGGTGAAGGATCATAAAAAAAAGACCATCATCGTCTACTGCGCCCGGGGCGGGATGCGTTCCGGCATCATCGCTTCCTTGCTGGAATCCATCGGCTTCAAAGTACTGCAGGTAGAGGGCGGCTATAAAAGCTTCCGGCACCATATCACTGACCAACTGTATAATTTCCAACTCAAACCGAAGATCATCTGCTTGTACGGGTTGACCTGTTCAGGAAAAACAAAGCTGCTGGAGCAGCTGCCGGATGCTCTTGATTTAGAACAATTAGCCCAGCATCGAGGCAGTTTGTACGGAGGGGTTGGATTGAAGCCGAATCGCCAAAAGAAATTTGAAAATCTCTTACTGCGGCGCCTGAGAGAACTGAACCAGCATGATTACATCTTTGTGGAGGGCGAGAGTAGAAAAATTGGAGATGCGGAAATTCCTCCTTTTTTATTCAAAGCCATGAAAAAAGGATTTAATGTCCTGATAAAAAAAGATTTCGAGCTGCGGGTAAAGGAATGCGTGCAGGAATACTTCTCCTCTCCGGAAAAAGTGCAGCAGATCAAGGATATCACTCCGCAATTACGGGACATTATCAGCAATAAACAGAAACAAGAGATAATTGTGCTGATTGATGAGAAAAAATACGAAGAAGTGGCTCGGATCCTGCTCAAAGAATACTATGATGTCCTTTATGCGCATACCTTGAAGAATGTTGTTTTTGATCTTGAGATAAGCAATAATAAGCTAGAAGAAGCAATCCAAAAATTAAAAGAGATAGAAAAAATAACAATAGTTATTTAGTACTTTGCAAAGTACGAAACGCAAGCGCCTTTTTCACAGCCATAGCCGCAGGGAACAGTCTCCAACCGTTGTACATTGCCTTTACAGTAATTTTCATGGAGTGTTTTTGCATCACGGCATTCATCCATAAAAGAACCGATTTTATTTTTAACCGTCCCTTGCACCCCGGGATTCCGTCCGCCATCACTATCTGTACATGTGTAGGGGGAAACGGCATTTCCAGTTATATTACAACTTACTAACAACAAAGAAATGGCCATTAAACTTGCTATTATCAACATCATTCTTTTCATCTAAAACACCTCTTTAATGAGTAAGAAAGCAATCCAAGAATATAAACGTTTCTTTTGAAGAGAAGAATAAAAAGAAAAAATAATATAAAAATTCTTTACTTTTTACAGGCGCCTTTCTCGCATCGGCAAGGGATGGTTTCTGTCAAGTGCGCTATACCATCACAATAATGCTCAAGAAGATTTGCTGCATTACTGCAGGTGTCAGTAAATGATATTAATTTCGTCGAAGACAAGCCTTTATATTCCCCTGTTCCTTGCAGGTAAGGATTATTACCATCGCTATCTGTACAGCTACGTGGCACATTATAGCCGGAAGGAGTGGCAAAAGCATTTCCAGTTATCTTCCCACTTAAAGTTACTGTCAGCAAGGCGACTATGAATAATCCCAATACGATCAAAACTTTTCTTTCCATATAAACACCTCTTTGAATAATAACAAAAGAAACTTTTATTGAATATAAAGGTTTTGTTATTAAATGTTAAAAGATAAAAGAAAAAAAATTATCCAAAACTAACCAGTAACTTTTAATTCGTAACCTTTGTTCGTTTCCTCTGATTCTGCTAACACTGTTCAAGCACACACGCCGTTATCACAATTATTACTCTGACAATCAGCATTCACTTCACATTGTACACCCACTGGTTGCATCTGTTCTGGCTTAGTAGCGTTCACTGGTTGCATCTGTTCTGGCTCAGTAGCATTCACTGGTTGCATCTGTTCTGGCTCAGTAGCGTTCACTGGTTGCATCTGTTCTGGCTCAGTAGCGTTCACTGGTTGCATCTGTTCTGGCTCAGTAGCGTTCACTGGCTGCATCTGTTCTGGCTTAGTAGCGTTCACTGGTTGCATCTGCCCAGGAGCCACGCAAGCGCCATCCACACATTTCCAGCCAGTAGTGCCCGGAAAATTTTTCTCTCCCACTTTCTGACAATCAACAATCTCAGTCAGACGAAGACCGTCAGGAATCTTAGAACAATAATTCTCGCGCAGTGATGTATCTCCATTGCAAGCATCCTCTACCGGCCCATTAGGTTGGCTGTTGACGCTCCAGGTAATCGCTCCTTTTTCAAAATAATCCCTGCCATTAGGATAAGTAGCATCGGCATCCTTATCAGAACATTTTCTAGAGGTACTGATAGCATTTTTATAGGAACTTTGAAGTTGAATCAACTTTGGATTCGCCTTGGCCATCCCGGCAAGAGTCCCGCTATCCTCTGCCGTGACTGCCTCCAGCTCTTCCGGAGATAACTTGCTTAACTCAGCTTCCAGCTCCTCATCGCTCATTTTCGGAGCACAGGAAACAACTACTAGCAATATGATTAACATAGAAATCAATAACATCAATTTTCTCATTCATAACACCTCTAATTTCTAACGAAAGAAAAGCTAAACTACTTAATAAAGATTTTGATGTGAGAAGATACAAAAAGAAAAAATAAAGAAAAAGAAATTAAGCTCTTTTCTTCTTGCCACCTTTCTTCTTTGCGCCCTTGCGGCCGCGAGCCATCATCGCTCGAGCGACGTGACCTTTGCCGTCAATGAAATACAAGTATCCAGGTACTTTCTTAACCCCTGCTTTAGCGACAACTTCTACTTTTGCTTTTCCTTTCTTTCGTCCTGCTCTGCTCATCGCAGCACGAGCGACATTACCCTTCTTATCGACGAAATAAAGGTAACCCTTAACTTTTTTTACTCCAATTTTTGCAACAACTTCAGCCATTCTAACCCACCTCTTTTGTTTTATTTTTGGCTAACACGAATAACGCGAACAAAATAACTGCGTTTTTCTAGACATAAAGATTTCATTATAGTATTTAAAGCTTTCTTTTCATAAACCGATCTCCGTCGGGAAATAGTCATTCTCTCGACCAAAGATTTGCATTTATCTAAAAAAATCAATAAGGAAGAGATATATGGATTTCTACGCGACCAGGTCATCTATCGACGTATACTTAGTAGGCTCTAACTGTGAAACTGCTGGGACTTTTCCCATAACTTTTTCGTACCATGTTTTTAACACCGATTTCTTTTTGGTCGGCGGAGTCATGATCTGATCCCAAAAATAAGTCAAAGAGGCTACGGATAAGATGTTCAATGCTCCAAGAGCCATCATGAGGCCCGTGGGTAAACTTTGACGGACAGAAGGCATTTCTTGAGAAAAAACGTAAGATCCGACACCACAAAGAAGAGAATAGCATGCTAATGCGGTTGGTCTTGCTGGCGTGAATTGCGGTTCAATTGCTGCGCCTTTTTCTTCTAATAACTTTAACTCTCCTTGTTTCAGATTTTCAAACACTATCTTAAATAAATCATCGACCCCATACGAGACCAGCCCTATTGCTGCACCACCGGCTACGACCGCTAAATCATGATCTATCCTATCCGCCAAAAAAAGAAACTCTATTCCAAACATACTACCAGTGTAAGAAGCACTCCCAATTCTCAGTAGATCATATTTATCCCAGCCAAACTTTTCGTTACAATAATTAGTTCCTTTCTCATACTGCTTCCAGATTGCTTCGTCTAATCCCCTTAACTTGTCAGCTAATCCCATCTTATAATCTCGTCAACACGCTTTCCCTGCCTAGAATATCTTCCGCCATCAAGGCGTCATTCAGGTTGATCACGCCTCGGGAAAACTTCTCCTGATCATCGAATCCAACTCTTGGACAAGTGGTGTTTACCCACACCTCGATGAAATTAAAATTCTCCAACTGGTCAAAAGAGACGACATTGTCCAGGAAGTAATAGAATTTCTTGTTGGCATATCTTTTCTCTAACACTAAAGAAGGCCTGAACTGCTCCTGGCCCGGTTTGATGGTGACAATGACGCCGATAGTTTTCCCAGTCAGGAATTTCATCAGGGAAGCGCGATACTTCAGCAAGATCTTCTTGATATCCTGCACCCCCATCAGCGACATCTTCTTCTGCATCGGATCATTGCAGATGATTTCTTTCATCTCATGCATATCTTTCTGCGCATAGACTAACGCTAACGGATGGAATTTACCGTCACCGACATACAGATAGCAATCTGCCGCCTTGGAGTCTTCTCTGGGCATATTCAGCGAATTATGATAATTGTCGCAGCCCAGCAATTGTCCTTTGACTTGCGTCCTATCAGCATGAGAAGTGATGACTGTAATATTATTCTCTGCCAACTGCTTGCGGACAGTATCAAGATTATTCACGAACTGTACTGAAGCGTATAGAGCAACGGTCTTGTATTTATTTTTTTTCAGATAAGCGAGAGTATCTTTCGATAATTCTACTGTTCCGCTGAAAGGCGCATCTAAAAATAGTACTTCCATCTTACCATCCCACCTTCTTGTTGAAGTAACCTTTACAAAGCTTACCAGCCAAAGAGGTGCGACATTCGCTCATTATCATTCGCTCAGTCCCACAGTCTTGAAATTCAATCTTGTTTAATAGTATATTTTTCATTTTTTTACCATCCCACCTTCTTATTGAATTTGTTATGGCCCCAGCTGATAAGAAGATCTACACCCATCCTATTCAGGCCTAAAGGGATATCGCAGGCTCCAAAATTGCTGCCCAGCCAGATCAACACTCTTACTCCGGTCTCTGCTTCGATCTGGTCAGTGATCTCCTTAGCATAGGGCTTCATACCGTCCGGTAGCTGGACGCAGACAGTTTTAGCCTTGCTGTCTTTTATCTTGGCGATAGCTTTTTCAACTTC
>JAUSJN010000009.1 GCA_030647325.1 Nanobdellota archaeon
CCTCTACTGGCGGCCGTTCGCCGATCGGCAGATCCTTGAATTCAGTTTTTCCCGTCTCTGCGCTTTTAGCTTGGTCGATATAATTGTAGATGATCGCGATGCCGATGAATTGCGCCAGAAGGAAGGTCGCTAGCATGATGAGAGTCATGGTTGCGCTGTGTTTCATGATGAGAAGGAAGGGAAGACGGTTTATATACTTTTTTAGGTTAAAATTTTTAAAATAGCTACTTTTTAACATAAAAATGGAGATCCCAGCGATAAAGATTGAACTGTACGAGCAAAGCAAAGAAAGATTTGCGCAAGAAATATATCACGCCCTCAGAACAACCAGCGTTGCGCAAGTTAGCGGACTAGAACAGCAGCTTGTTCACGATTTATATGGATATATGCAAGAACATGCTGAAGAACTTGCTGAGAATTTTCACCCCTTCTCAGATCTATATCTAGGAAAGGATTTCTATAGACAAAATTTTTTTAGCCATCACTTTGGTATCAAACCACATATCTTACGAAAAATCCCGTACTTAAATAGGCTGGTTAAAGAGGTAAGAAAAAATGTATCTGCCGTAAGAAATAAAGTAACTCCCCTCATTACCTCCCTCTATGGCCTAGTAAGAAAACCCCAACAGCTATTTTTGTTTAGGTATTATAAAAACCCTGGTTTTTTTATTCCACGGAGAATGATGGTAGAAAAACATGCCGATGAGCATACACTTGTCTTTGCTGCTTCAGCTTCAGCAGCAGGACTGGAAGGGAAAATAAAAGGCCGCTGGACACCAATACAACCTGAATCAGGACATCTCTTAGTATTGCCAGGTAAGGGATTAGAATCACAATCTCAGGGAGAAATAAAAGCATTATGGCACCGCGTCCAATATCCTACCGCAGAAAGATGGGCGCTTCTATACGTCTAGTTTTCTGTCACTCAAACCCAACAAACTCCTGATTAATCTTCTCTTTTTTACTTCGTTTCACAAATTCTGAGAACAATGGCACTTTGATCGGAACAGCAAATTTAGTGAATACCGAACTTACTAACGCTTCACCTCTATCCAAAGAAGCGATATTCCTGTTATCCTGACTTAGATCCTGCGGAGAAGATTCAATCACCGCCTGTCTCTCAGATCCCATCTCTATTCCCAGAATTATTTTGGTGTTCATATTAGCAAGTATCGGTTTAGGTATCTCTGAAGGCAACTGGGTGATGGCGATCAGGCCGACTTTAAACTTTCTCCCTTCACGCGCGATGGTATCAAAGACATTGCCCCCCTGCTCCAGCACGTTCTTTCCTAACACCCGCAAGGCTTCTTCTAACACTACAGAAACTACCGGCTTCTCATCCAATTGTCCGATCCGTTTATAATATTTATATCGGTCAAATATTTCATTGGTCACCATGCTGCCGATGAGAATCTCCACCGCCCCGGAAAAATAACTGGTATCGATGATTACCATCTTTCCCTGCTCTAAATCCTGGCAGATCTCAGATAAGGTATTCTCACCTGCAACAGTATCAAATATTCCCTGACTAGAAAGCTGTCCATTCTCAAAATCCAATCCCAATAACGAGATCAACTTTCTTTTAACCACAGCGATGGTATCTTCATGAAAGCGCACATTCTCAATTCGCTCTTCCTTCAGCAAGCTCAAGATCCAATGTTGGCCAAACTTCTTGTAATACACTTGCAGACACTGCCGCTGCGGATCGGTCAGACCTATCGCACCCTGAAAATGATCTGGCTTCAACTTATTGATATTGATTTTCAGCGTTCTCGCCCCCACAGGCGCCTTTACCGGCGTATAATAACTCACTCGCTGAGCAGAAGGATGATCTTTCAATCCTAAACCGGTCCTGCCGTAATACTCATCATGTGGGTCTAATACCAGCATACCGGCATAATCTTTCTCCAACACATCCCATAATATGCAAGACATGAGATTACTTTTACCTTTCCCGGTAGAAGCAGGGATCAGGACGTGATGGCTTAACACCTCCTTGCCAGGTAAAAGAATGTCGAAATCAAATTCCTTGCTGCCACTACGCAATTTCCCTAAAAATAAAGGATGCGCTGGCTTAGTGATAAAAGAAAGATCTTCTCGGGTGATCTCTCGCACCGCTGAAAAAAAAGAAGGTAATTTCTTACACATCTTACTGCCATTTGACAGCGTAAGGATCGGCTTCAATAACGCCAGCTGATAATTGCGCAGCTTCTCATCCATGATTGAGAAATTCCCTTCCTCCAGATTCATGCCCGCGACCATCTCTAGATTCTGCTGGGAGATCTGGCTGCCATAGACTAGATCGTATACCTGCAGGATGAACTTTTCCTGCTGATTGTCAATGACTACTAACTCTCCTATTTCTAACGAAGCATCTGCTTTGATTCTTGCTATTATCCTAGAAAAATCGCCGGAAACAACTTGGCCTTTGGTCATGGAAAGATGACTGACCAGCGATTTTTAACCATTTAGGTGATTTATACCACAAATAACCCAAAATCTATCAGAAAATAATGATTTTCTGGGAGATTCCGAAATTCCAAAGAATTTCGATATCTTTATAAATATCCATCATTCCAAGCCTTTCATGGAAGCGACAGTCGTACATTTCAGGCAAGGAAGACATCATGTTCATGAGAAGCAGATGGTACTTAAAATAGCTGATTCTGCTGATGCTGCAGCTAAATCTGTAGGTAAAACCGTAACCTGGACTTCTCCCTCAGGGAAAGAGATCAAAGGAAAGATTACTGGTTTGCACGGCAGGACCGGCAGCGTCAAAGCGCAGTTTGCTGAGAAAGGACTGCCTGGACAGGCTTTAGGCAAAAAAGTTAAGGTTAATTAAGAATTATATTTTTCTTCTTGAAGATATTTTGGTAGCACTTATTTTATTACTCAAGTTTTTCTAAAACTATCTGTCGGACCGCTTCTCGCCGCTATGCTCTGCTTCAGCCGATGAACTTTCAACGAAAGCATCCAGAGCCTTGATGATAGCACCGCAGACGCCGCGTATTCCTTGATGTCCCGTTACTTGATCATGTATCACTTTTAATTCCCTCTCCCAGTCTGCTGAGTCTGGCTTAGGTAATGAAACGCTTCTTGCAGCTTGCAGAGCGACTCCAGCGTGACTAAATAGATTATCAAATACTTCGTACACTCTTCCTTTCTCTTTCCGCCGCAGATAGCGTAAACTTCGTACTGCTCTTTTCAGATTGTTTCTCAGCAGCTTCAGATGCTTTTCCGCCTTATCTACTGCAGCTTTTCGTTGTTCCGGCGTTCGTGCGCTGCGATAAAGCGCATTGATTAACCCTTCACAAGCATCAACAGCATTGATCATATATGATTTTGGCTCTCTCACTCCTTGTGCGCGCCGCCCTATCTCTTCCCGAGCTTTCTGCGCATCCATCTTCTTGCCGAACCATTTTCTCATGCCCTCGCCGCCTTCCTGCCATTTCTTCTCTGCTTCTTCATTGTTTCCCCCAACGAAGAAGAACTTGACGATATAATAGATGATCATGATGCTAGCTATGTATAGAGCCCAGGCGATGAAATTAGCCATGGTGCCTGCCACAGAAGCCTGACCGATAGCCACACCACGTTCATTCACCAGAGAAGAATTCATGGCGCTTAAAATCCAGAACAACAGCATGGAGATTAATAGTTTGAGTAGTACTGTGCCTTTGGTTTCCTGACTATTACCTTTCTCATCTTTCCCAGGAATATTCCATAACACATACCATAGACCGACGATAGGAGTGCCTATCAGGATTAAGCCAACCGCCGTTGCCCAGCCCGTACCTACTGCTAAGATTGCCGCTGCAGGAAGAAAGATTGCGGAAATAGTTGCTAAAACCGCAGCTATGACCATGGCCTGATTTCGCTTCAGAAAGCCAAATGTTTTTCTTTCACTTGTTCCTCCTGCCCCTAAAAACGACATGACCGAGAAGAACAAGGCAAAAGTCAAGATCCAGATCAGGATCCTGGTGAACGGCACTAAACCGGAAACACCGATAAAAGACAAACTGCCAAAAGATAAAATCTTATTCCAGACTCCGCTGATAACTTCTAACGGTCCAGCGGCAGAAACTAAAGGAAGCGCCAATAGAATTGCTAACAGCCACTTCTTTTTCATGTCGTAAAGAATAAATTAGAAATATATAAGGTTTGCGGGAATAGAAAATAATAAGCAGGGCAAAAGTGTGATCACATCAAGCCGCGAGTCAGGGCGATAACTCCCTGCAACTGTTGTTTGGCTTTTGTTTGGTGTCCATATGCTTTTTCTAAAAGTTCAGCCATTTCTTTCAGATATAACATCACAGATTCATGTTTCCTAGGTGACATCGGTGAAGCCGAACTTCCTTCAGAAAATGATCGTAATTCTTTCATTATAGAAGAATCATTTAATGACCCATATTCTGCTTCTACTTTACTTACCTCTTCTGCTGTTTGTTGATGTAACTTCAAGATCATATCTTCCATAACTTTAACTTTTTGAACTAGTTGATCGTCTTTTACACCTTTATCTTTCATATATTCAAACAGCCTGTTAATACCGGTCTGTGCTCTTGAAGTTCTTCTATTCAAACCACGGAAATATTTTTTGGCATCCTTAATCTTATCTTCAAGTTTCCCAAACAGCTTAAGGAATTTTTGTGCTTCAGGAGGAGTAGATCTTTTTCTTAACGGGGACAATACTTCAAAATCTGCAACTAAAGTAGAAAGAGCATTTTTAACTTCATCTAATTTCTGCTCTTCCCTTTCTTCCATGATATATTCATTCATCTCTTTTTTAGTGACCCGCTTTGCTCTGGCTGTCGTACCAGGCACATATTTCCATATTTTTTTACCGACTTTTCCAGCTACTTCTTTGCCGCCTTCAGTCCCGTTAGTGATGAATTTATAACATTCCCATAAGAACATAAAAACTATTATAGTGATACCCCAATTAACTAAACCCAAGATTCCGTTTGCTAAATTTTCAAGTACCATTTTATTTCATCAGCGCCAAAGCATGATATTTTACTGCTATCAAGATTGCAAGGAGCACTAACAAGACAATACATCTGACCGCTATCCCTGCTCGCGTCTCTCCGGGAATCATCCTAAATAATACCAAACCGCCAACGATAGGAGCTCCAATCAATATTACCGAAGTCAGGGTTGCATACGCTGCACCAACTCCTACTAATACTGAAGCTGGGATGAATATTACTGATATAATCGCCAAGACTGCAGCCACCACGATGGCTATGTTTCTACCCAGCCCAGGAACCATACTAGCTCCAAGGTAAAAGAGAGCGAAAACCAATATAAACACCAAAATCCGCATAAAGCTGACTAATCCATCATTATTAGCGCCCAAAAAACCTAAAGTTCCAAGCCATAAAATTTTCTGCCAGACCTGGCCTGCAGAAGGGCCCGGATCAGGTGTACAAGAAACTAAGAACAAAGCAAGTGATAATATACCTACAATGGAAAACTTCTTACACCTCATGGCTCTAAAGTAAATTAATTCCCTTATTAAACTTTTCTGTAAGCCACTCGTATTAAATACCATTCCCCTAAAGAAAACTTTATAAATAACCCCCTATCCCGAAAGGCCATGACTCATATATTAACGGTAAACCCTAACCAATTGAATAAGAAAGTGGCAGAAGAGCTGAAGAATCAGAAATTGGTCCAGCCGACTGCCTGGGCAAAATTCGTCAAGACTGGCCACAGCAAAGATCGTTTGCCAGATGACAGCGAATGGTGGTACTCCCGTGCTGCAGCACTTCTACGCAGTGTGGCTAAATTAGGTCCGGTCGGAACAGAAAAACTAAGAACCAAGTATGGCAGCAAGAAAAACCGCGGCCATAAGCCAGAGCATTTCTACAAGGCATCAGGATCACATATCAGAAAAATTCTCCAGCAATTGGAAAAATCAGGCTTGATCAAGCAGGCCGAGAAAGGAGTACACAAAGGAAGAGTATTGACTCCTAAAGGAACATCTCTTTTAGACAAGATCGCGGTCCAGCTTTCAAAACAAGAACGAAAAGACCTGGAATAAAAATAAATGGCTACCTATAAACATCCAGCAAAAAAGAAACGCCTGATCAAGCTTAGCAAGCAGACCAAATGGGCGCCGTTCTGGAGCGTATTCAAGGCCTACGGTAAAGGAAGACGCCTTCACCCTTCAAGACATACTTATGTGAAAAGATCCTGGAGAAGGACTAAAACCAAAGCATAATCACACCATGGCTAAAACAAACGAAAAATCATTGGAAAGGACTTATAACGTTCCCTTGCGGAAAGAATATATGAAAGCGCCGCGCTGGAACAGAACCAAGAAAGCAGTGACTGCGCTGAGACAATTCCTTGCCAAGCACATGAAATCTGAGAATGTTCTTTTAAGCAGAGAATTAAACGAAGAGATGTGGAAGCACGGCATCAAGAATCCCCCTCACCACATCAAAGTAAAAGCGGTCAAAGATGACAAAGGCGTCGTCAAAGCAGAATTAGTTGCCGTTGAGAAGCCTGCTTCTAAGAAGAAAGGATTAGCTGAGAAAAAAGAAGCTAAGCCTGCAAAAAAAGCGAAAGAAGCAAAAGTTGAACCTCAAGCTGAAAAACAATAATTCTACGAAGATTTTTAATTAATTCTCCATTTCTCTAAGATATGCCACGTCAGATCTTCATCAAGAAAGCAGCGGAAGGAGAATTCGGGAAACATCCCTCAGAGAGAACTGCCGATGAATTGATCAACTACGGCATCGTAAACATCGACAAGCCGAAAGGACCTACTTCCCATCAGACTTCTGACTACGTCAAAAAAATTCTCCATCTTGACAAGGCCGGGCATTCTGGAACACTTGATCCGGCGGTTACCGGGGTACAGCCTATCGCGCTGGGAAAAGCTACCAGAATTACCCAATTCCTGCTTACTGCGCCGAAAGAATACGTCTGCCTGATGCACATCCATCAGGAAATCGAGGAAAAGATCATCAGAGAAACGCTTAGTCAATTCCTAGGCAAGATCCGGCAGCTGCCGCCGTTAAAGAGCGCGGTCAAGAGAGTAGAGCGTACCCGCGAGATTTACGAATTTGAGATCCTGGAGATCAAAGGAAAAGATGTGCTCTTCAGAGTGAAATGCCAGGCTGGAACCTACATCAGAAAACTCTGTTTTGACATTGGAAAGAAACTTGGTGTTGGAGCGCACATGGCCGAGCTTAGAAGGACTAAAGCCGGACCATTTACCGAAGCAGACCATCTTGTGACTCTCAACGACTTACAGGAGGCGTATCATTTCCACAAAGAAGAAAACAATTCTAAATTCCTGATGCACTGCATCCAGCCTATTGAAAAAGCACTCAAATACCTTCCAAAATGCTGGGTCTTTGACACTACCATAAAAAGTCTTTCCCATGGGAGGGATGTGGCCATTCCCGGCATTTCAAAGCTGGAAAACTTCCGCAAGAATGAGGTAGTGGCGGTGATGACCTTAAAAGAAGAACTCGTCGCCATCGGTGAAGCAGTGATGTCAGGAGTAGAGATAAATACTCAGCAGAAAGGGATTGCTATCCAAGTCAAGAAAGTGTTTATAGAGCCTCTTTGAGATTCTAGTTGTTAAAATAATTTATTAAAATTATCAAATACTTTACGGCAATTCAATGACCATGCCTTCCCAACCGGGATTAGCAATTTTCGTTCCTTCTATAGAATCAACTATTCCGACCGTCTCATGCAGATGCCCGCTGAGCGCTAACTTCGGTTTCATCCGTAATATAAAACTGGTAAAATCTTTATTTCCGACATGCCGATTCCCTAACCAGTCCAGCTTCGTCCCATAGGGAGGCTGGTGGGTGATCAAGATGATCTTCCTGCCGTTATACTTTCCATACCACTCACGAGCGATTTTTCTGAACTCTGCGTCCTGAAGACTGAATCCTCCGCCGCCATATCCCAAGAAAACATAATCGCCGACTATCTTCACATTTCTATCCAAGTGTACTAAATTAGGAAATCCTGCAACAATCCCGGCGAATTCCAGGCCTTCTTCATGATTTCCTGGTACTATGTACACCTTTTTACCAAGAGAATTAAGTTTCTTCAGATTGTACTGCAATCCATTCCCAAAAGTTGAAATGTCACCGCAGCAGACAATAAAATCAATATCATCCTTTGCAGCACGCTTGACTAGCTCATTCATCACTTCTTTGTCTTCGTGCAGGTCTGTAAAGGCTAGAAATTTCATGTCCTTAAAGTGCTGGAAAGCGCCTATTTTTTAGTGCAGAAAGGGGGCGCTTCCTTCTCTCCCCGCACTTTGGGACATAAATAACCAGAGTTTTGCACCATTGGAAACCAATGGTTTCTGGTTATTTAATGTGAAAAATAAAAAATAAAGTTTTATGCCGCTTCTGGAAGAGCTGTTTCTTCTTCTTCAGAAGTTTCCATCTCTTCAGTTGATTCCTCTTCAGCTGCAGCAGTGCTCTTGGATTCTTCAACCTGCATTTCTACAGCATTGCTCTTCGCAAATCCCAATATGCGGACTGCTGCTTCATTGACCGGGTAGATCTTGTAGAGAAGCTTCTTGAGCGTCATCTGCGTCTTGCGGGTGACTAGATTACTTATCACCATTTCAAAAGTATTATTCCTGACTTCTTCTGCTAAATATGCTTTCATCTTCTGGCGCAGCTGCTTCCGTACGGAACGCTGAGCTTTACTTTGAGTGACCAGTAAAGTCTTAATGACGACATTCTTTCCATCCTTGGTCTTGAAGATCAGATAATCATCTAGACGATCGGTATTTTTCCGTACCATCCGTTTGACGGAAGTTGCGGTCAATTCGTATCCTGAAGCAGAAGCCTTCAAAGTAGTACCGTCGATTTCATCTACTGTAAATTTGACATAGGCATTCTGATCCTTCATATTGCCAGTGATATCTTTGAGATTGATCTTGAGATTTCTTCCCATTGCTGTTTCAGGGGAAGCGAGATAAGTTTCTCCTAATTCCATCTGTCCGAAGAGCTTTGGACCTACTATCCTGTACCATAATTTTCGTGCAGTGTTGACTCGTGCTAATGCTTTCTTGGTTTGGTCTTTTGACATTGTTTAGTTCTCTTAAGCCCGGATTTGTTATTTAGATACCCAATGAGCTTAAAACAGGGGTTTATTTAAAAAAGTTTGGATTCTGAAATGAAGCAAAGCCGCCGCCTGGGCCAAGAGGTGAGCTGAGCTAAGCTAATCGAAGATAAAGCTTAAGTTACTTTTTCTTACAATATACTGCGAGAAAAAGGCGAAGCGAACGGCCAAGGCGGCTTTGCAGAGGAAACGTTTATAAATAAACTTCAACCGAAAGCAGCACCCCTATGGGACCGCTCAAGATAGCCGTGGAACATGAACGAGGACTGCATGACGCTACAGATTTTACTGTCGCAAATATAGCACCGCAATTTTTAGCGCACGTCCTCAATAAAGATGAGAAAAGAGAAACAGGTTATTTTGTCAAGGAAGGAACCTTACACCAGACCGAATTCAATTCCGTCCCTTCTTCTTCACTCCATGAGTTATGCCAAGATTTCTTGAAAGCAGAAAAAATCAGTGACCAAATCTCCGCAGAATTAGGGGTGGTAAACATCCCCATCAGCGAGACCGGGGCCGGATTAGCTGATCTAAACCCGGCGACAACACATAGGACCCATGGCTATCGGGCTATTTTTGGCAAAGAAGCGGTCCAAAGACTTATCCGGATTTCCGGCATCCATCTCCATGTGGACCAGTATCCAGAACGGTTAGTAGATCAATTCAACGCTCTCACTGCGTTACGGCCGACCATCGCATTTACTTCCACTTCCTCTATCTCGCATGAAGGGAAAAACAGCGTCAACTGCCATCGTTACATCGTTATCGCTGATCCGATAACTGGAGTCTTTGCAGCGATCCCTGAAGAACGCGGATATATCACTTCCATGGACGATCTGTTGAAAAGAGATATAGAGCGATATGGAAAATGGATGGCCGCATTCGCATCTCCCCAGAACCGCCAAGCCGACCAGGATTTTCCTCCGGCTTACGACCTTGGAACATTCAGAAAACATTTTGAACCAGAAAATACTGGATATCCTGACGTCCGCTTCCGCCCTAAGATAGGTCAAGGCACTTATGAATTGCGCATCAACGATACCGCGCCATTGGACATCGTGCTGGCTCAGGCTGCGGTAGTCCTTGGATATGTCAACAGGATCATGCAGGAAGCTGTTCCAGTGGAGATTTCTCGAACAAAACAATCCTATTTCAATCCTAACAAAGTACTGCTTCCCTCTCCAGAGACGCTCAGTGATTACACTTCTCTGGCGGTGAAAAATGGTTTACAGCACCCAGAAGTGAATACATATCTTCACAACCTGCTTGAATTTGCAAAACAAGGCTTACCACCTCAGGAACGGCATTTCCTGCAACCGCTTTATGAGCTGCTGGCGGAAGATAATTTGGCTTCACAAGTTCTCAACTATCTAGGCGGCCACAAGCCGACCTATTCGCCAGCTGAAGCTGCTCGGGCAAATCAGTGGATGTGGAAACGGCATAAGAAAGGTGTTGCCGTCCTGCAGGAAAGGATGGAAAAAAGAATCTGATTCATATGTGCCGCATACTCGTCGCTTCTGGAAATGTTGATGCCGCAAAAATGCTGGAGAATATTACTTTGATGGCCAAAGATGAAAATTCTCTGCACGAGATGAATCAGAAAGAAGGATCCGGAAGCTGGAAACATCAAGACGGCTGGGGTGTCGCGTATCTTGACCAAAAAGGCGATTTTATCATCCAAAAATCTCCGCAAGCCATCTTTGAAGATCCAAAAGTACAAAAACTGGACAAACTGAACACAAACCTTCTTATCGCTCATGTCCGAAGGAAAGCCGGCAGTGACATTTCTCTGAAAAACACCCATCCTTTCAAGGCAAGACATCCTGCACTGGGCGAATGCATCTTCTGTCATAATGGAGTGATTAAGGAAGATATCATTTTTGACCAGCAATACCGGCCGCAGGGAAAGACCGATTCAGAACGTTTATTTTATTCCATCCTCAGCGATATCACCGAGAATAAGGATAGCAAAATTGCATCCGCGATCCAGAAGAACCTGCAACGATATGCCAAAACGAGGGGAACAAACATCGTACTGGCCACCAAAGAAAAAACATACGTTGCCATGAGAAAGAATTGCCTGCCTAAATATTATGGGATGAGGTTAGGTCAAGGAAAAGATTTTATGCTCATTAGTTCAGAAAAGCTTAAAACCTTCCCGGGCATTTCTTGGACATCTATCCTGCCTGGAGATGTTGTGACCATCCAGAATGGAACAACCGCTTTTTCCATCAGCAAGGAGAAGAGATCATTGTTACAGAGGATAACTACGTTAATCAAAAAATAATCTACTAACGCAAAAAAATAACATGGAAGTCAAAATATATACCATACCTACCTGCTCTTGGTGCGCCAAGGGAAAAGAATGGCTGAAGAAAAAGAAGATTGCTTTTCAAGACTGTAATATCGCCGAAAGTCAGAACGGCCAATTCAGAGATGAGATTCTGGAGAAATCCGGACAGGTCAGCGTCCCCGTGTTTGATCTTGGCGGTGTGATTGTGATCGGCTTCAACGAACAGAAGTTGGAAGAAGCTTTGGCGAAAGCGCAGAAGAAATAAATTCATCTAAAATGCGCTTTCCAGATTTCCGGATGTTTTCGTAAATATATCAACCCATGGCCGACCTGTTCATCAGTAAAGGTCTTAAAAAATTCTTCAAAAGTCATCCAGCTCGTTTTTTGTATCTCTTCTTGGTCAAGATTGATCTGTGTTGGAGTGTCGGTGGTACATACCATCAGATGTAAAGCAACCCCTAATTGAGAAAGTTCCACGGTGCTCAGGTTTTTTTCAACAGTGACTGTGATCTCCAGCTCTTCTTTTGCTTCCCGCACCGCCGTCATCTCCGCGCTTTCATTCTCCTCCATCGTTCCGGAAGGGAAAGCCCAAATATTGGGAAGTGATTTTTTAGTCGCCGCACGTTGAGCAAATAATACTTTATTTCCATCACGTAAGATTATCGCAGCATGATGTTTCATGGGTTCATCCCGCCTAAATTTCTTAAAATCTCTTCCGCATCTTTCCCCTCAAACAGAATCTGGTATAATCCTTCTGTCAAAGGCAGATGCAGCCCCAATTTTTCTTTAAAGCCGATAGCTTTCTTGACCGCGGTAACGCCCTCTGCCACCATCTTCATCTCCGCAAGAACATCATCCAATTTCCTGCCCTTGCCGACTTGCTCGCCGACATGCCGGTTGCGGGAATGCTGGCTGGTCGCAGTCACAATGACATCGCCGATGCCCGCCAATCCATAGAATGTCTCTTCCTTTGCGCCCATCTTCATCCCGATGGTCTTGATCTCCTCTAGGCCTTTGGTGATCACATACGCTTTAGCGTTATCACCTAGTTTTTTTCCGTCCAGGACACCCACAAAGACCGCAAGAATATTCTTCAATGCCGCGCATAACTGTACGCCGATGATATCATCGCTCACTTCAACGTGAAAAGTGTCAGAATGTAATGCTTTTTGTATTGCTGCTCGTTCTTTACCTTCTTTTCCCGCCAGCACGATGCCACTGAACATCCCCTGGCAGACTTCCTCTGCATGGGTCGGGCCGT
This sequence comes from Nanobdellota archaeon, assembly GCA_030647325.1. GTDB lineage: Archaea > Nanobdellota > Nanobdellia > Woesearchaeales > GW2011-AR9 > JACPIL01. The sequence goes on from JAUSJN010000009.1 coordinate 12,669, forward strand.
ACAAGCAATATACATTCCCGGTAACCTGCTGCTGCACTGACTCCGACAACAGCTGCGATCCTTCACCAAAACCTTTAGAGCAGATGACAATCGGTTGATTTGAGAATAAATGTTTTGATTTAATTACCGTCATCTCTACTTTATCTGAAGGAACTACTAATAGTACTACTTCACTCCCTGGAAGCACTTCCTCTATCTTGTGAGAGATAAAAATATTTTCTGACAGTCTCGCTCCAGGAAGTAATTTGCAGACTCGTTTCTGCTGCATTTCATCTGCTTGCTCCTGAAAGAATTCCCATACTTTAATGTGGTGATTATTTTTCGCCAGTGTAATAGCTAAGGCGCTGCCCCAGCTTCCTCCGCCGATGATCGCGATGTTCATGGGTGAGAAACGTCAGAAACGGTTTAAATAATTTATGTAGTTGAAAACAAGTAAATGAAGAGAAAAATTTACTCCAGGATCATCAGCTGTTCTTTCTGATTGATCTCATAGTCATACAGCAACTCCACAAACAATGGAGTGGTATAAGCAGCGTCGCTGCTAAGATGTCCTGCGCAGATTAAGGTCGCTGGTTTCTGCTCTGGATCAAACAAGAAACTATTCTCTACCGTATCGCCGCGGAATTCACAGCTCAACGGTTTTCCGCCTAAAGTAGCGCCTGCAAACATGACTTTGCCTACTTTCCCCTTGCCTTTATTCTCAACAGTCATACGCAGTTCAACCTGCCTGCCTTGCCGCGGTACGATCTCTAGCCCGGTGACTCCTAACGGAGCGCCTTGGCCTTGGTAGGATATCTCTTTTTGGAAAGTACAGCCTCCCTGGTAAGTCTCATACCCGGCGCCCCCAGAACTGCCCTGCTGAGCGGTAACACAGATGCTGGGAGAAAATTCCACTTTGGATCCGTAATTGACATATATCCGGTAATCTTCTGGTTCCTTCTCTGTTCCAGGCAGCAGGCTCTTGATCAATCCTTCGAATAAAAATTGTTGTTTCATCCCCTCATGATTAAAGATGCTTCTCCCTTCCAAAAGTGAAAGCTGCTGCTGTTCAGCATACATCTCAACAAAATGATTATCAAACCCTTTGATGGCGACAGAAACATCCTCTATATCATATGCCAAGATATTGTGGACCGTGATCGGTAATTCTAATGGTTGCCCTTGATATTCTTCTTTATTTCCCTCTGAAGCGATACTGATATCAACGAATCCTTGCTTGTAATTTATTTCTGCCCCCCGCTCTGAAGTTTCTCCGCAGGAAGTAAGTAAAAACAAGAGTACAGCCAGAAGAAGAATTATTTTCCTCATGATATCAGCTCCGGCGTGGTCTGGTTTTGCTCCGTTTCCAACGGCGTCACTTCGATAGAGATCGATTTGGTGATCTTATAATCATAATTCAAGTCTGCGACAAAGGTCTCTACCTTATATTCATTCATTTGCAGCTCACCTAAATCCGCTGGCAGGGTCAGGAAGCATCTTTTTAATTCACTTGGCTCACGCTTCTTGGTCTGTGCAGAAAGCAGTTTTATTTCTCCTCCTTGCAGACAATCTTCATCACCGATGCGTTCCGTATCGATGCTAAATCCGCGTTCCCATAAACCATGGAAATTATAATTGTTCACCTTGAGAACCTCTCCCCTGAACGCTCCCGTGCCCACATCTTCCACCGCGAAAGAAAAGGTAGTTGGCTCTTCTACTAATACTAAAGGCTCTGTGCCGACGCCGGTGCCGAATTTAAAATTGAGCAGCGCAAATTCTGCCGGCCCTTGTGATACTTTGTCTTTGCTAGTCTTAAAATTATCCGCTTCCACCTGCTGGCGTAGTTCTGCACTGATATCTTTACTGATGAACGCCCGTTTCAGGAAGGAAAAGGTCTGCATACCCGATAAGACTACATTATATTCTAAGGTGTATCTGCCGTTTAAATCGGTTGTCGGCTGACAGCCGATCAGGAACTGCTGCTGCTGATCGTTGATCTGCACTTCATCTACTTCTTGTCCACCGATAGAGACTGATCCAGTTACTACTTCTTTTCCTTTCTTGAATTCGCAGGACGCTTTTGCAGTGAATACTTGTTCCCGCGGATTTTCCACTTTCAG
>JAUSJN010000013.1 GCA_030647325.1 Nanobdellota archaeon
CCAGAAAAAGCTCACTATGTGGTCGCTACCGCTATCATTGTAAAAGACGGTAAATATCTTCTTCTCAAAAGATCACCGCTCGAAACAGCATATCCTAGCATGTGGACGGTTCCCGGCGGAAAGCTCGAACGTAAAGATTACGAACAAAAACCGAAAGATTCGGAAGACGCCTGGTATTATATCGGCGAGAGATTAGTGGAACGGGAAGTTATGGAAGAAGCTGGCATCAACATCAAAGATATCAGATACGCCACTAGCTTGACCTTTATCCGCCCAGATAATATTCCGGTAGTCATCCTCAGTTATTTCGCCCGGTACGATAAAGGGGAAGTCTCTCTGCAGGATAAGAGCCATACTGAATACGCCTGGGTCTCTGTTGAAGAAGCGAAAGAATATGATCTGATCCCCGGCATTTATGAAGAGATTGAGATGGTCGACCATCATCTCAAGGGCAATCCTATGGGTACCTGGAAGAAGAGTAAGTAGAAAAGCATATTAATTCTTAAAATTTCATTAACCTATGCTCATAAGCTTCTTTGAAGAGTTTCCGACAGAAGAATCCTTGGCTAAATTGAAACTAGTCTCTTGGCCGACTAAGTTGTACATAGCTGCCAATAGTGTTGATCAGTTCAGGGCAGTCACTTCGGTCATAAGGCATAACCAGAATCTGTTAGAAGCGATCTATTGGCCTATCCTGAAGAAAAGGGAAGGATATTGGATCTCCCCCTTCTCCAAACAAACTGCTTTGCAACGTCTTTTTGATGAACTAGAACACAAGAAGATTCCGGTGATGTTAGATTTAGAGCTGCCTACTACCCAAAACCCTTGGCTTTATCTGACTCAGTTCATCAATTTCAAGAAAGACAAGAAACTGATCCATTCCTTTGTCTGCAATCATCCCGGAGAGACCTACCTCTGCGAATACGCTGCTTCCGAAAAAAATCTGCAGCGCTTAGGCTTGCATTTCACCAGCAAGAAAAGTAAAATCATGAAAATGTTATACCATTCCGTTCATTATTACAGTGGTGAAAAATTGAAGGCTGAATTGCAGCAGGGCATTGAGGAATATGGGGATAGGTATGTTGTTGGTTATGGAACTATCGCTATCGGAGTTAATGGAAATGAACCAATTCTGTCTGCGGAGCAGTTGGAGAAAGATTTGCAGATTGCGCAGGAAGTCGGAGTAAAGGAAGTGGTCTTGTTTAGATTAGGCGGATTGAATAAGAGATACGTGAAAGTGATGGAGAAGTTTGTCTAATGAGCCTTACAAAAATCAAAAGAAAAATACATGAACACTTTATGATTGGTGTACTCGTTGTCTTCATGCTCTTCAATCTCTTTTTGGTATTTTATTCTATCAGTGTTAACAATCTATACGCGATCAAGGGCCAGGTAGGATTTGTGGTGCTTGGGGTTGTATTATATCTCCTAAGAGTTAAGCTAAACCTCAGCAAGCTGACTTTTTTTATTTTACTGACTGGTTTTTCTCTCCATGTCTCCCACATCCTTGGAGATTTTTATCGTCGCTCTCCTATTATTATCCCTTGGGATTATCTCACTCATATAATCCCTTTCATTGGTTTTTCGTTGTTATTGTTCAATCTCCAAAAAGAAAGGATGGACCATAAGAAGATATTCTGCTTCCGTAATTTTTTGCTCTTTATCACCTTATTCCTGGCGGTGAGTGGCATCGGGGTATTGATAGAAGTTGGCGAGTATGCTGGTTATGCTCTCCTGGGTGTAAAAGACGGAACTTTGCTGTTTGGCGGCGGCGACTTTGATACTATAGTTGTGACTAGCGATGTTGTGACCGAGATAGATAGACGTGGCGGTGGCTGGTATGATGCTATGGGCGATCTATTGTTTAACAGTTATACCACTATCTTGACCTTGTTAGTATTGTTTGCAAATCATTTTTATCAATACAGAAGAAAGAGAAAACGATAATTACTTTTCCATGGAAAAATTAAACACCGCTTCTTCTAATATCGCCAGAGTGTCTAGTAAAGGGACAGTTGTATCTTTAGAAGAGATCAATTGTTGTAAATCAGTACAGGCAAGCAGAACCGCTTCTGCGTCATGATCTCTTAAACTTCTGGTTATTTCAAGCAAGAATTTCTTATCTTCAATAGTAGAATTATCCCGATTGATCCTGAAAATGATCTCATTAATCTTATTCTGTTCTTTCTTTAGGGGTATTACGGTCTTTATCCCAAATTTAGCCAATTCATCTGTGTACAGATTTTGTTTTATGGTGGTATTAGAAGCTAAAATTCCTACAGTTTTCAATTTCTTCTCTTTACATACTCTTGCCGTTTCCTCAATAATGCTTAGTATTGGTGTCGTTGAAGCTTGGCGTAATGGTCCAATAAACACATGGACAGTATTACAGGGGATTACAATCAGATCAACTCCTGCACTATTCAGCTTGCGCACCGAATCTAGCATTAGCTTTGGAATTTCAGGACAAGGTTCTCCTTTGGTCATTCTCTCTAATTGTTCATCTGATACTGGAAGATTTTCCAATAACAGATCAGGCTGAATTTTTGTGACAGAGGTAATTCTATCATTAAGGTTCTGCGCAAATTGGAATGCCGTTTTTGGTCCAAGTCCGCCGATTATTCCTATGCATTTTACCATAGTTATTCTTTTCTTAGCTTTGCCTAATATAATTGATTGAATAATATTCAAAAAATAGACATAAATATTATAAATAGTTGAATAATCTACAAAATATGAAAGATATCCGCCAAAGATTAGTGAACCTCTTCAAGAAGGGATACTGTACTCCGCAGATAGCCCGTATCGCCAAGGAATTGAAAGAACCCTCTACTACAATCCATTATAACATCAAAAAATTAGAAAAGCTCGGTGCTATTCGGGCCTATAAAGCAATATTTGACTACAAAAAAATAGATGAAGGCTTTTGTGCTTTTGTTTTGATAGCTATCTCGCCAGCAGAGTATAATGACCCAGAAAAGATGGCAGCAGATTTAGCCAAGCTTCCTGAAGTGGAAAGTGTGGATATCTGCACTGGAGATTGGGAGATTATCTTGAAAGTTCGGGTAAAAGATCAGGATGAATACTATCAATTAGTGAAGAACGTCATCTCGAGAAAAGGTATTGAAAAAATAAATACTATAACCTCCCTTAAGCAGGTGAAATCAGATTTTATCAAAGTGCTCTAAACCAGGTACTTCACAAAACGCAAAAACCTCGGCTCTTTCAGCAAGGCCATGCTCACCAAAGGCACAGGATTATCTCGGGTATATCTCTCAAAGACTTTCTGCACTTTCGGCTGATTGATATATGAGACTAACTTGTCCCAATCATCATCAGAGAATTTATCCAACATCCTTCGCACCATCAGATGCAGCTTCAATCGTTTGGCAATTGGCTTTACTTCCTTTTCATAATCTTTGTTGTTACTGATGCAGTCAGCCAGGATTTCTGCTTGCCGCAGCCCAGGCACTAATCCGCCTAAAGTAGTCGCTTTCACAAACCCGGCAGCGTCTCCTAACAGATAGCAATTGTCTTTCTGCAGCTTCTGTGCCGGATGATAGACTGGAATGGTCCCGGCTTGCATTTCCTTGACCGTAAAACCATGCTCTTTCATGAACTTGTCAAAGTATGCCCTTGAATTCTTGCGCATGCCTAGGCCTACCCTAGCGAGATGCTCGGACTCAGGCACGACCCAGGCAAAGAGCTCAGGACAGACCGAGACGCCAAAGTACGCCTTAAAGACCTTCGGGTCAAATGTGCCTTCCACCAAGGCTTGCACGCCAAAATAATTCTCTCGCTCAGAGTGATATAACCCGTACGCTTTGGCGGTAGGTGATAAAGGCCCGTCTGCGGCGATGACGACATCTGGCGAGATACGCTTTTCTTTGTTTTTAGCAGAATCTTTGATAACTAATTCTTTTCCTTCTTTACGCTGAAAAGAATGGTTGAGGTATATCTTGGCACCAGCCTTTCTGGCCAGATCGCCGAAGAAGTTATCAAACTTATTGCGGCAGACTAGATATTCTTTCTGCTTGACTTCCAGCTTTTGTTTTGGCGAATAGACTTCCACTTTACTGAAGGTATTCACCAAGAAAGAATCCATGGGTAGTTTGAACTGATCAAAATCCGAGGTCAGTAAGCCAGTGCATTGGATCGGCAGCCCTATCTGGGCGTGGTTCTCATAGATAGACACCGTATGCTTGTTTTTGGCCAGCAAATACCCGGCATAACAGCCGATTGGGCCTGCCCCGATGATTGCGATATTCATAAAAAAACAGACGAAATTATGACTATAAAAACATTATCAAACATAAGAATAAATCAAAATTAAATAAAAAAAAGAAAAAAGATTTGGAGGAGAGGTACTACCTTAGTAGTACTTTTCTTCTCCGTCGTCGTCTTTGCGTAATCTGCTGAAACCGATTACCAATCCCAATAGTACCAGTAAAACAACCAATACTACTAGAGCGATTTCTAATCCGTTTCGTAAGCTGGTTTCGTTGCTAGCTTTTTGAGGAGCTACAACATCAGCTTTCAAGACTACGGTTTCCAAGACATCACTGCCAGATTTAACAGTTAGGGAAGCTAAATGCTCGCCTGCGGTTGCATCTTCAGCAGCGGTCAAGTCAACATAGACAACTTTGCTATTGCCAGGTTCAAGCACAACTAGCTTTTCACTGACAGAAGCGGTAGCCCAGTCTCCGGTTGCTACTTCGATGGTGTATGCTTTGGAAGCACTGCCATCGTTGGTCAAAGCCACAGCATAAGTTGCGGTTTTGCCAGCTGCAACGGATTGCATTTCTGGGCCGGTTGCCAAGACTGTCTTACCTGATTTAAGTTGAGGCTTAACTAATTCGCTATCCACAACTTTCAAGGTGTAGGTCTCAGTGACGGATTCTTCTAGATCGTCATATTGTACAGTTACCTTAACAGTGTATTCTCCTGCTTTAGTGTCGTGAGGAATAATCAGTAACATTTCGTCTGCGTCTTCCTTATCGTCAGCTAAAACTTCATCAAGGTATTCTGATGCGCTTACTCCTAGTTCAGCAACAGCGACAGTAACTTTGATATCTTCTTCATCGTTGTCACCGACGTTTTCAACTAGTACAGTAGTAAGCAAGGATTTTCCTGCTTTTACAGTTAAACCAGGTGAAAAGGACACATCAGCGATTTTAACTGAGTGGCTTTGTGATTCCACAAATAGTGGGTAGTCTACAACAAGGTCAGCTTCATTAGCTCCACCGGAAACCATTACTCTTAGAGTAGCAGCTCCGTAATTGAAGTCGCTTGGAACAGTCAACTTTAAGGTCACGCTAGTGCCTTTTGTTCCTTTGGTTACTTTTCCAACTAATACTGAGTCTGTAGGATCTTCTTCATCGTAGCCCAATAATTGAGCTTCGACTTCGATGTTTAGAGCATCAGTAAGTCCTTTGTTGATTAATTCAACTTCTACTTCTAATTCTTCTCCTCTTTCAACAGTAAGGGGAGTAACGAAATCGTTTTCTTCATCATTAACTTCAACTGTAATGGTACTAGCAGGGTCTGCAAGTCCACCTAGGGTGGAAGCATCCGCACTAACCATTGAAACAGTTAGCAAGCTAATGACAAACAATGCCATTAAACTTAGTAATTTTTTCATTTTTTTTCTCCTCCAAATCCTTTTTCAAGGTTTGAGCGTTATTTTTTTGTTATGAAGCACTCATAGTCGCAGGTAAGCGTACTTTGAGGCTTTTACCACTGCAAAATGGGGGTTTTATTTAAATGTTTCGTATTTTAGTATCATCAAGTGGGAACAATCAAGCACTACTGGAAAGTGTTGTTAGCTATATATGCTAGCCTATAGGTTGAAGTATGGTAGTGGTAGTTCTTGGCGGTGATTTTGACTAGGTACCAGCCAGGCTGCGCTTCTTCAGGAACAGGCACAAAAATGCTCTTCATTGCGCCTTTTCCCTTAGGTAAGTTAAAATCGCTGGTGCTGCCAAAAGCCCCTATCTCATATATAGTGGCCTGAACTTCAACATCCTTAAGATCGGTCTTGCCATTGTTGAAAATATGCACATGCACAGCCATCAGTTCCCCGGCATGAACGATCATATCTTCTATATGGGCGGTCTTAAACTTGATATTGGTGTATGATGCTGGTTGCGGCTGAGGTGGTTCATTAGCATCGGTTTCGTCATCATCGTTTTCATCAGAGCATCCTGGGTCATGTAAATCTATTAAGGTGTCATTATCGTTGTCTATCCCATCATTGCATTTGGGCAGATCTTCTGGATCATCTATTTCATCAGTTTCATCATTATCTTCTTGGTCAGTACAGCCTGGATCAGCAGGGAAGTCGATTTTTCCATCTCTATCATTATCTTGTCCATCGTTACATTGTGGTTGTTCAACAGGTTCATCTGTTTCATCGTCATCGTTTCCATCAGAACATCCAGGGTCATGTAGATCTGGCAAAGCATCATTATCGTTGTCTATTCCATCTGAGCATTGCGGGAGATCTTCTGGATCATCTATTTCATTTGTTTCATCATTATCTTCCTGATCGGTACAGCCTGGATCGGCAGGGAAGTCAATCTTTCCGTCTCCATCATTATCGTGTACATCAGCACATTGCGGTGGGAGAGGGTCATCACTTTCATTATCATCGTCCCCATTGGAACATCCTGGGTCAGCAGGATAGTCAATCTTTCCGTCTCCGTCATTATCTATTCCATCGATACATTCAGGCACATCTACTGGATCATTCTCATCATCGTCATCTTGGCTGGAACATCCGGGGTCAGCAGGGAAGTCTATTTTCCCATCATTATCATTATCAATACCATCCTTACACTGTGGTTGTTCGACCGGTTCATCTGTTTCATCATTATCTTCTTGATCAGAACATCCTGGATCAGCATGGTAGTCAATCTTTCCATCTCCATCATTATCCAATCCATCATCACATTGCGGTTCCTGTACTGGTAGATCAGTGACTTGGATAACTATACTTTTTGTGTCTTTGCCGCCGAATCCATCAACTACCTTGAAGGTTAAGAGATATAATCCAGCTTGGGTATTAGTTGGAACCCATTTGAACTGGTGTGTCCCAGCATTAAAGACCGCGCCAGATGGAAGGCCGCCCTGGATACTATAGGTTAATCCATCATGGTCCAGATCTACAGCATTTACTGTAAATTTCAACAATTGTTCTTCTTGGACAATCTTGTTTCCAATAGGACCTAACTGTGGCCTTCTGTTGGTATCCCGTACATTTACAGTAACCTGTTCCCAGGCAGATTTTTTATCGTGCTCATCCACTGCCCTGAATTTGAAATCGATGCTTCTGGAAAGGCTTGGATGTTTTACGAAGTCGTAACCTGGCGTCCAGGAAAATGCGTCGGTTTCTTCATTGAAAGAGACTCCAAAAACACCTACAATACCTACCGGGAACCACAGGCAGTTGTTACCTAATTTCAAGCATACGCTTGCTTCAAAGGTAAGGTCATCATTATCAGCATCATTCGCAGAGATCGTAAACTGCAGATTCTGGTTTTCTTTTACTTCTTTATTGTCAAGATCATCTATGACTGGCGCATGGTTCAGAGGTGGAATATTTATAATCAAGATTGGTTTTACTTTCAAATATAGACTTGAATCTACTACTTCAGTATTGGCATCTTTTATCTTGATGACAATGATATACTCTCCTGCTTTGTTCTTATAGTGCTCTGGAAGAACAGTAATGATCTCGTATCCCAAGGTATTAGCCACATTGACATTTTTAGAAACAAGAGTGCTGACAATCTGTCCATCATTCTTATTATTGATAGTCACTGTTAATTTTACCGTCTGGCTGATAGTAGAACCAAAATAACCGGTAGTGAAGGCAGCGCTATTTCCATTGTATATGGTCTTGCTGTTAGAACCGTTATCCCAGGCAAGGTACTTTACATTTCCATCCTGCTTCAGCCAGTTGATCTGCGCAGTGGCGCTGATCGTCAAAAGCAGCGTCATTAATAGTACAACTAGTAGCTTGAATCCTTGTTTCATGTTTATTCCTTGTTAGGACAGTATGCGATACCTGCACTGAACATACGGTGAACATCGCTTAGATCAGTTCTGATTCCGCTTGAGAAAGTTCCGCAGACAAATGGGAACTTGATGCGCAAGCCAGGGGTTAGATATCCGTAAATCTGAGTATCAGCATCATCAGAGTGGTTAGAGATATTGGTCCCTTCCACGAGATTATCATTGATGTAGTGTGCAGAACTTTCCATGAATTCGCGAGTTGCTCTATCATGCATAATTCCATGTTCTAGTTCTAATCCGATTCCCCATCTTCCCTTTTTATCGATCGGGATCATGTATCCGACTATTGATCCAGCTCCGATCCCAAAGTTTTCTAGAGAGTAATCATTTTTACCCTTCATGACTAGCTGTCCAGCTAAAGGACCTTCTGTAGCGGGAACATCGATATCTACGCTGGTAGAACTTGCATTTCCGTATCCTGAAAATCGTCCGCCGAAGTACCAGTTGGTAAAGCTAGGTTGGACAGTGAGGGAAAGGCTTGCACCGTGAAGGATTCCGCTATTGTCATAGGTAGCATCTTCAGCTCCCCAAATCTGGATATAACTTGCACCTGGGCTGAAGATCAGGAAAGGTAATTTTTTTGAAATTTCAGGAACAGGTTTAGGAACTGGTCCTGGAACGATAGGTGTGATTGGTGTAGTCGGCGTAGTTGGTGTAGGCGGATTCTGTTTTGGAGTTTCTGCCTTGCGGTCGCAGGGAAAATAGAATCTGTTCTCGCGATTTTGTTCTGCCAGGTTAAGGATCCTTTCTTCAGGCTCGATGATATTATCTGATGCTGCCCGAGCGTCTTTATAGTCTTTATCGTATATCTGTGGGAAACCATTTAAGCCCATGACACAGAGACCAGGTTTATCTTCGACGGATTGAATTAAAACTGTAGCATAGCCTCCTTCAATTAATTTCTTTTGTTGATTCCAATCATCTTTATTGTCTACGTCTACATCAGTCGCATTATCATTAATTTTAGTTACGTCTATAATCTCTTGAGGTGTTGCAGTTTTAGCTTCCTGTGCATATGCATCATTTGATGCAGCGACAAGCGCAGAAAAAATTCCAGCTTTTACGATATTTTCAAGTTTCATTTTTAATCTCCTTTTCTGATGTATGGTATTTTTGGACATTCCTTCACAGGAGGAAGTTCCTTTATGATGGGACAAGGTTTTGGCGTATAGGTCGGGCAGCTCTTCGGCCGCTTAGAAAGTGTCTCATTTTCTGCCAGGCAAGTTTCTAAGTTGCTTTCTAAGGCTTCATAGACAGCAATACTATAACAGTCCGCTCCTTTTTTGCAGATCTTATCATCTGAGTAGCAGCTTTGTCCTTCCGGGCAGGCTGCGGTAATGGTAGAAGCATCGATAATATCTGTGATATCCGTAATTCCTGCGTCGCTGGTGCTGATTTTGTGGACAGCAGCATCAATATAATTATCTTGAGGGACCGGCTTGGTATTCCCCTGGCAGCTATCGCAACTAGAAAGCAAAACAGTGATTACTCCTACTGTTACACCACCAGTTAAAACTCCGCGGCGGAAAGATTTTCGGTTTTGTTCAACAGGATCTAGTGTTTTTGTGTGTGACATAGTGATTACTCCTAGTTTTGTCACAGAACAGTAGTATTATATAAATGTTTTCACTAGGCAGTTGTTAATATTTTATTCAAATGATAAGGATTTCCGCACAATTTCAGAAATTTTTTTGTAAACAACGCCAGTTAGAGTACACTCAATAATTCCAGAACCACTCCCACTCCAAATAAGAGAATGAGCAAAGAGCCGAGGATCTTATACGCTTTTAGAGAATATTCGGGCGTTCTTTCTCCGCCGTTGCGCGCTTTCCAAAAAGTGAAGATGATCAATATCACTTGTAATCCGCCGGCGATTGCTCCAGTGAGAGCGATGACACTGATGAAAGTAGATAGTGAGAATAAGGCGATCAAAAGCGGAATCGTAAATGTAAGTAATAAGGCGTAAGATCGTGGAAAGAGATAATCATATTCATACATCTCGATCAGGGCTGTTCCGAGGGTAAGAAAAGAAGTGAACATCGCCAGCACCGCGATAAGATTGGCAAATATGCCCAAGATCGGTGAAGAGTAGATGCTTAAAGCTACCGTGGCTATCCTTTGGTTTGGCTCTAGTATCTGAAAATTATCAAGGCCGATGATCCCTACTACCACGCCAGCAAAGAGGATGTAAAGGACAATAGGGATGAGTGAGCCGATGATGAGAATTTTCTTCATCTTTTCTTTTTGTTGTCCAAGGACTTCCTGTACTTCAGGAACTGCGGGTATTCCCATCAGCGCAAACAGGATGACCCCATAAGGGACAAAAAATTTCGCAATATTGATGGTGGTTAAATGTTCCAAATTTATATTATTATAAGAAATAACAGTGATAGAAAATATAATTAAAATGACTAAGCCCATCAAAATGAAATCCACTGTCCCTGTCGCTTTAACTCCTCTATAAATTATGGAGAAGGCAATCACAAAGCAAATGATGGTATACATCAATGGATTTCCCCAATGAACAATTGCTCTTACAGTTTCACCAAGACCAATAAGATACGCAGTCAACGCACCATAAATGGAGAAGACCATAGAAAACATCATGAGGCGTTTTCCCCAGGGGCCAAGATATCTTTCTGCGTAGCCAGTCAGCTGGTGTTGTTTATTTGTTCGCAGCACTATTTCTCCTGCCATCAAGTTGACTAAGAGAAGAGAAAGTCCTAATCCTACAATTAAAATAAAACCAAGCAGTAGACCGCTCTGCGCCATCACATAAGGTATGGCCAAGATTCCTGCACCGACAATGGCACCCAATAAAGTTCCGACACCGATGAGTATCTTATGTCTGGCTATGAAGCCAGTTTCTGGCGAACCTCTTTTTTTGAACATCGGGGGAAATCAAGTTATTGAGATTTATAATGGTTTTCATCCACTCCCGCACAAGAAAATCAACACGAGAAGTGGAATAACGAGATATTAAAAAGTGGGAACGCTGGGATTTGAATTTCTGAACCACAAGGTCTCTTGTGATTTCCCAGATCTAAGGCTTACTTCAGGGAAAGTTAAGATTAACCTTCATTACTGGAGGCCCCAATGTTAGCCGGATTGCACCACGTTCCCACAAACTCTCAAAAATCAAGCTCTTTTATTAATATTTTCATTATAGAATTGTTTATCTCTTTGGTTCTTCCGGGATGATGACCCAAGCGATAAGATAAGCAAGAATTCCTACGCCCATGGAAACCAAGGTAGCAATAGCCCAAATTAACCTTACTACGACTGGATCTACATCTAAATACTCTGCAATGCCGCCGCAGACTCCGCCGAATACTCGATCTCTTTTACTTCGGTACAGACGTTTGACTGGCTTGGCCATACAGATTGAAAGGCGATTGTTCTATAAAAATTTTTGGTCCAAAACAACAACTAATAAAAACCACCAAGCAATTTCTGTAACCATGATTATCTTAGATGGAGATTATGGCGAAGGAGGGGGCGCATTAGTCCGGACTGCCTTAGCCCTCTCAGCCTTGACCGGACAAGAGTTCAAAGTCAGCAACATCCGCGCAGGAAGATCCGATGCCGGATTGAAAGCGCAGCATCTTACCGCTGTCAAAGCCTTGAAAGAATTATGCAAAGCGGAAACTAATAATATTGAATTAGGTTCTACTGAACTTCATTTCAAGCCTGGAAAAATCAAGAAGGGGGTGTACGATATCGACATCGGCACGGCCGGAAGTATCACTCTCTTGCTGCAGGCATTGATCCTTCCCAGTCTGTTCGCGCCGGGAAAAGTCACTTTCAATATCACGGGCGGAACCTGCGGCAAATGGCAGGCATCCGTCGATTACCTGCAGAATATCCTGCTTCCCTACCTTAATCGATTTGTGGAAAAGATAGAGATGAAAATCCTCAAGAGAGGTTATTATCCCAAAGGCCAGGGTCTCATTAAATTAGAGATAAGCCCTCGCTTTAATATCCACAAGTACGCATCTTTCTCTGCATTGGCGGAAGAATTACCTTTCAAAGTTCCGAAAATGATCCTGCTGGAGCAAGGGAAATTAGAACAGGTCCGCGGCATCGTCAATGTCTCAGTAGAATTACAAGAGAAAGAAGTCGGAGAGAGAATAAAAAATGCAGTAGTAGGAAGCGTGAAGCAGTACAATGTTCCTATCAACATCCGCGTGGAATATGCGAAAGCGGAAAGCATCGGAGGAGAAGCGTTAGTCTGGGCCATATTCAGCAGCAATGGCAAAGTCGATTATGATAATCCAGTGATCTTAGCAGGTGATGCATTAGTCGAAAAGGGCAGAAGTTCAGAAGAGATCGGCAAGGAAGCGGCTGAGGAGTTAAAGAAACAGATCGATGCTCATGCTGCAGTAGACCATCATCTTGCGGATCAATTGATTCAGTTCATGGGCTTATTGCCTGGATCAAAAATGAAAGCAGGCCAGGTGAGCAAGCATGCAGAGACAAATATGTATGTGCTGGAGAAGTTTTTGCCGGTCGCATTTAAAGTTGAGAAGAATATAGTCAGTGTGGAAGAGAAGTGAAGTTTTATAAGCAAGATATAAATTTCTTCTTCTATGGCAAGTGATGAAGTATTGGTAACGTATCGTGAGAATGCTCTTCCCGCGCTGCGGTTTAATGTCAGGGAAGTGAAGGAAGCGCTAACGTATGAAGATATCAGAGATGAATTAGATTATTTTTCTGATTTCTTTACCGGTCGCCATATACTTCACGTCGCGGGCGTGGTAAATGAAGCGCAGTACCAGCGTGCTATTGACGGAGAAAAAAGTCTGGAACGATTAGCGTATCTGGGCGATTTTCAGAAGATAAAAGAAAATGAAAGGAAAATTGATAATTTCTCAGATCTTGCAAAAGAGGTTAACTCTGCCTATGATAAGACAAAAAAAATCTGCGAGCTTGTCAACGTTGAATCTTACTATAATGGAGCAAGTTCGTTCAAAGAAATAGCCGGTATTATTGGGACAGCACCTGCAGCACTAGGAATTTTTTTTATTGCAACAGCAGGAAGTTTTATTGAATTAATTATTGGTGGAATCATGGGCCTACCCTTCCCTTTCTATGTTGGTGTCCAGTTCAGCAAAGAACTCAGTAAAGAAGAAGCGGCCATACGGCAGCTCAAAGCCATGATACCGTTCTATGCAGAACAAGTCGCGCAAGACATTCAAGCTCTTCCAAGAAATATCACTTATCTTGAAGCGCTCTGCAGCCATGTAGAAGAAGCGGTACAAGAGAATGTTTTCTTCTATCCCCAGAGAGAATTAGATCAGGATGACAAAAAATCATTAATGCGATGTTTAGAAAAAGACCTACCGGCATATCATGCTAAACTTTCCCTCTTTCAAACAAAAGTGCCGGCAGTCCAATCCACCTGCCAGGAAAAACTCGCTTCTTTACGCTGATTTACAAAAAACTTTATAAATAACCTTCAGTCTGGATGCTTTATGGAAGCAAAAGTCTGTATATCTACTAAGAAACGAATCGATAATGACCAAGGAGCAGTCTCTTTTCCCTGCCCGAAATGCGGCGACTATGAAATAGTACGCAGTTCTTATGCGCGGGTAAATGGATTGAAATACACTTGCCCCTGCGGATTTGAAGGACCTAATTAA
>JAUSJN010000010.1 GCA_030647325.1 Nanobdellota archaeon
ATCTGTTCTTCATTCATACCTTCATGTTCTTCCGTCAAGTACATCTCGTTGCCGGTTCCAGCCAAAGCAATAGTCCACATGCCGGCTCGTTTTCCTTCTCGGATGTCGTCTAGCGTGTCGCCGACCTTCACCACAGCAGCATTGTCGGAGATATCTAACAGATACGCGTTAAGGTTGCACATGGCTGGTTTAGGTCTGGAGATGTCTTTTCCTAATCCTAATAATGGCCCTTGCATCTTTCCGAATCCCAATGGTCCTTGTCTCTTTTCATTTCCAATAGCATAATGTCCGGTCGCACATACTGAAACATCGGGTACATAACCACGTTTTGCCGCTTCTGAGAGTAACAGATCCATCATCGCCCCCGTATAGCCGGTAGTGGAACCAATTTTTAGTCCCATCTTTCTACATTCTTCTACTGCTTCCAATGTTCCCGGGATTAGATCAGCATACCTCCTCAGATAAGGGAGTTGCGCAGGTTGGAAAATCTCAAACATTTTTTCCACATCTTCCTGCGTAGGCATACGTTTATGGGCGGCAAACCAGCGTTTTTCCACTTCCTGATCTTGAGTGATCTCTCCGATATGGACCTTCTTATGCTTGCCCATGGGCTTGCGAGCCTCCACCATAGAAATAGGGACCCCCATCTCTGCAAAGACTTTTTGAAATGCTACTGCCGGCGCATAGCATCCAAAATCCATAGTTGTGCCTGCCCAATCAAAAATAACCGCTTCTAGTTTTTGTGTCATGATAAACCCTCCCGATCTACTCTATTTTAGATATCTGTATATAAAAATTATGGAAATGGAATTTCTGGATGTGCATCTTTTCGTTTGCCAGCCTCATATACGAGGTGGATAGGCCCCAAGGGTAGGGAATCGCTTCTGAATTCCTGTTTCATCTTTTGGTTATCGACAAAATGAGAAGAATATTCTCCTAAAGGAATTTCGTCACCAAAACTGGTGTCATGCAGATACACTTGCATGCTTAATGTATGGCGCTGTCCCTCTACCTTTATCCCAATCATGTTGTCAGTAGAAAGCCTGCCGATTAGATTGTTCTCTAGATATTCTGCAAAATGTTTCGCGAATACTGGTAGATGATAGTTATGTATCATAGGATATTTTTTTATTGTTTTTATATAAATCTTCTCTCAAAAAACTTCTTGCTCCTTCCATTAAGTTTAAATAGAATTTACCCTAAAATCATGGTATGGCAACTAGACGACCTATCGTGACTGTACTTGGACACGTCGACCACGGCAAGTCCAGCATCCTGGACCGGATCAGAGGCACTGCTGTCGTCGCTAGGGAAGTCGGCGGAATTACCCAAGCCATCGGCTGCAGCATCGTACCCATAAAAACTATCCAGACTATCTGCGGCCCTCTCTTAAACGCCATCAAATCAGGATTGACCATCCCAGGCTTGTTGTTCATCGACTCTCCTGGACATGCTGCTTTCACTTCGCTCAGGAAGCGCGGCGGCTCTTTAGCGGACATCGCTATCCTGGTGGTGGACATCAATGAAGGATTTAAACCGCAGACTGCGGAATCTATCGAGATCTTAAAATCAAATAAAGTCCCTTTCATCATCGCGGCAAACAAAATTGATCTTCTGCATGGCTGGAAATATGATCAGAAAAAATTCCTGTTGGACAATATCAATTCCTTTGACTACACTATCCAAGGGCACTTTGAGAAAAAGATGTATGAGCTTGTCGCACAAGTGGCAGAACATGGGTTACAGGCAGAGCGTTTTGACCGGGTCAGCGATTTTACCAAGCAGATCGCCATCGTTCCAGTTTCCGCATTCACTGGACAGGGGATTCCAGAACTATTGATGGTTCTTACCGGTTTAGCCCAAAAATATCTGGAAAAGCAATTAGAGGCCGAAGAGAAAGGGTACTGTGAAGGAACAATTTTAGAAGTAAAAGAAGAAAAAGGTTTTGGGACGACCATCGACTGCATCATCTACAACGGCAAACTGCGCGTGAATGATACTCTGATCATCGGCAATTTAGAACAGCCTCTGGTCACTAAAATCCGCGCGCTCTTAGAACCGGCTGAATTGACCGAGATGCGGGAAAAGAAAAGCAAGTTTCAAAATGTAAAAGAGGTCATCGCCGCTACCGGAGTGAAGATCGCCGCTCCTGGGTTGGAAACTGCCATTGCAGGCATGCCTCTGCGCAGCTCTTCAGGAAAGCCAGAAGAAGTCGAACGCCTGAAGCAGGAAGTACAGCAGCAAGTAGGTGAAGTCCTTTCTTTTACTGAACAGGAATCTGGTGTGATGATCAAAGCTGACACCATCGGCGGCCTGGAAGCGCTACGTCATTTATTGGAAGAAAAAAATATTCCTATCGCTTCTGCTTCTTTGGGAGATGTCACTAAAAAAGATCTTTCTAAACTAGAGACCTTAAAGGAAAAAGATGAATTTACCGGGGTCTTGTTAGGATTCAACGTCAAGATTGCGCCTGACGTAGTTGAGTATGTCAAAGTCAAAAGTTTGACTATCATCCTGAATGAAGTCATCTACAAGACTATTGAAGATTACGAAAAATATGTGGGCAATCTCAAGAAGGAGATAGAAAAACGCGAATTGGCGAATCTAGTGCGTCCCTGCAAATTTTTGCTCATGAAGGGGTATATCTTCCGCCAGAGTAATCCTGCTATTGCCGGAGTAGATATCGAAGTTGGCAGGATCAGGACTGGCGATCCGATCATGCGGGCTGATGGAATGCGCCTTTCCACGGTCAAGAGTCTGGGAGAAGCGCAGGAATCCCTTACCGTGGCCGAGCAGGGAAAGCAACTGGCCATGGCCATGGACGGCGTGACTATAGGCAGACAAGTCAAAGAAGGCGATTATCTCTATACTGATATTCCTGAAGAACATTTCAAGAAACTGAAAGAATTGAAGAAACATTTATCAAAAAGAGAGTTAGAAGTGCTGAAAGAGATTGCGGAAATTAAGCGCAACGAAAATCCAGTGTGGGGAGTTGGATAATGCAAACCCTCACTATCCTTAACACCCGGGATATAAAAAAAATCCGCCAGCTCTTTGAAGAGACGTACGGTGCTTTCTTTACCGGCGATTATGCCTACCTGCAAAATAAGGATGGGAGACTTTCGCTAATCAACAAAGATATGGCTAAGATAGATCTGCAGAAATTACGGGTGGATAAGTTCGGATTATATGTCGCGGAAATCAAAGGTAATTCCGTCCGCCTGAGCAAGGAAGGAGCGCAGTTGCTGGCTAAAGAAGCACGAGACAAACTGAAAAATATTGTCGAGTTAGATAGCCGGGAAATTAAAGCCTATTTCCACGGCATTGACCTGAGAAAGGATCTTGGCGCTGAAGCGAAATTTGTACTGATAGAATATAAGGGAGATATTGTCGGCTGTTCCAAATATAAAGAAGGGATTATCTTAAATTACTTGCCCAAGATACATAGGGGAGAAGTGATTGTGTAACTTGTTTAACCCAATACGTCTTCAATCGCTTTCTTGCCTTTCATCTTCTTAGGTTCATCTTTAGCCTGAGCGGCCAGATCTACGCCTAAATCTTTCAATTCCTTGATGTGCATCTGCATCAGCTGCTCAACGATCTGCAAGATTCGCATCAATTCTTCCCGTTCCTTGCTTAAGGTAGCTAAAGAACCTTTGTGAAAGCCGATTTTTTCATCCTTGGACATGCTTGCGGTTACCATGAGTTTATAATTAAGGATTTTCTTTATAAATTTTATGAGTGAGAATGTTTTTAAACACCTAAATATTCCTTAAGTTGGTGAATAGATGTCCAGATATGATGTTCTCTGCGTAGGCTCGGCGACGGTAGATACGTTCCTTACTATTGAACAGCCATTTTCTTCCCTTAAGCTTGGCGATAAAGTCTTGGTTAAGTCTGTAAACAAGCGTTCCGGAGGAGGAGCGACTAACTCGGCCTCTGCTTTGGCAAAATTAGGATTAAAGGTAAAGACAGCAACCAAAGTAGGCGATGATGATGATGGGAATTTTGTCCTGAAGGAATTAAAAGCAGATGGTGTAGAAAACATCTGCCATACCCGAAGCAAACAGCAGACTGATTTAGCTACTATCATCTCATCAACCAAAGAAAGAGACAGGATCATCCTGGTTCACAAGGGCGCATCCACGGATTTATCTCCAAGAGATCTTCAAAGCTCAAAATTGAACTGTTCCTGGATTTATTTAGCGACTCTGACCGGAAAATCTCAGCAGACTGCTTTTGAAATAGCAAAAATAGCCGGGAAGAAGGGCATTAAACTGTTATTCAACCCCTCTCTTTATCTAGCGCAAAAAGGAATAAGAAGTCTTGCCCTTATCTTGCAAAACACCGCGGTTTTAGTTCTGAATAAAGAAGAAGCACAAGCTTTGTTGAGCTCTTCCTCCGACAATTTTGAAAATCTGTTAAAAGGTCTGCAAAAATGCGGCCCGCAAATAGTGATCGTGACTGATGGAAGGCGGGGATTGTATGCCTTACAAAATAATACAATATATTCTCTGACCAAAACTCCAAATGTAAAGATAGTCCACACCGCCGGTGCCGGAGATGCCTTCACGTCCGGGTTTCTCGCGGGTTTGATAAAAGATTATTCTTTTGATGATGCTTTGCGCCTAGGACAAGCGAATGCTTCATCAGTCATCCAGCATGTAGGAGCAAAGGTAGGCCAGTTAACAGAAAAAGAAGCAAAAGCGATGCTGAAGAGATATAAGATCCAGATTGCCAAAAAGAGGATCTAAAGATAATCTCAAGAGGAATAAGATGTTTGTCGATACCAAAAAATTATTGCTGAAAGCGCAGAAAGGGAAGTATGCCGTCGCTCATTTTAACATCAACAATATGGAGATTGTACAGGGCGTGGTCGCTGCAGCGACAAAGCTGAAAGCGCCGATCATTCTTGCCACCTCTGAAGGTGCATTGAGATATGCCGGGATGGATTACCTCTACGCGATCGCAAAGATCGCTGCCGAAAGTTCCAGTGTTCCTATCGCACTGCATCTGGATCACGGCAAGGATCTGGAAATAATCAAACGGGCGATCCAAAAAGGCTATTCTTCGGTCATGATCGATGCCTCGCATGAAGATTTTGAAAAAAATATCCGTCTTACCAAACAAGTGGTTGCGCTTGCGCATGGCAAAGGTATTTCCGTGGAAGCGGAGCTTGGCACTATCGGCGGAGCAGAGGATCTGGTCTCTTCCAGAAACATCATCTATACCGATCCAGCAAAAGCGAAGGAATTTGTAGAACGCACCGGCTGCGACATCCTCGCGGTTGCGATAGGGACTTCTCACGGCGCTTACAAGTTTGCAGGAAAAGCATCGCTGCGGCAAGATGTCTTGCGACAGATCAGGCAGGAAGTCAAGGTCCCTTTAGTATTGCATGGCGCTTCCGGTGTTCCGCAAACCATAGTAAAAACAGCGCAAAAATATGGCGCAGATCTGTCCGGAGTGAAAGGAGTTCCTGATGCACAGATCAGGACTGCGATCAGGAATGGAGTCACCAAGATCAACACGGACACGGATATCCGCATCGCCTTTGACGCAGGAATACGCAAAGCGCTCTACGCTCAACCTAAAAATTTTGATCCGCGCCACATGCTCGCTTCAGCCCGCGAATTGATACAAGCGGTGGCAGAACAGAGGATAAAATTATTTGGTTCTGCAGGAAGGAGGTAAAGAAGGACACTTGTCCTTCTAACCTTTTTTTAAGTCAGCGAAGTGCGGGAAAGCGCCTTATCACATACGGAAGTATGTGACTTGAAAAAAAGCGCTTTCTAACCCAGCACTTCGTGACATAAAAGGGCTGGATACTCCGCACTAAAAGCGCGGAGCCATCCGTCCTTTTAATGTGTAAAAACGTTAAAAAAGAGGTAAAGAAATGAAAGCGATCTATATCGGTTCAGACCATGCTGGTTTCCACCTAAAAGAAAAAATAAGAAAGTGGCTTGAGCATAAACACGTTCCTTACATAGATGTCGGGAACAAAAGACTTGACCCTAAAGATGATTACCCTGATTTTGCCATCGCCTTGGCGAGAAAAGTCGTCGCTGACAAAAGCTTGGGCATTTTAGTATGCGGTTCCGCGCAGGGCATGTGCATCGCTGCTAATAAAATAAAAGGAGCAAGGGCGATCATTCCATATTCCTTAAAAGAAGCACGTCTATCCAAGGAACATAACAATGCGAACATCATCTGCTTATCCGGATGGTTTATGCATATGCATAAGGCTAAGAGAATGATTGAAGTTTTTTTGACTACTCCCTTTTCTCAAGAACCACGGCATGTGCGCAGGTTGCAAAAGATCAGGCGCTTAGAACGATGAGGCAGAAAGTCTTCCCCTCCGTGATGGCCAAGAATCAGAAAGAGCTAGATCATCTGCTGAAAAATCTGCATGGTGTTGCTGATTCTCTGCATCTTGATGTTGCTGACGGAAAGTTTGTCCCAAGTACTTCGTTATGGTTTCCCTTTCGGCTGTCAAAAAAATTCAAGTATATAGCTCATCTGATGGTGCGAGAACCAGCAAGATGGATCAAAAAGTATGGGAAGAAAGTTGAATTCTGTATCGTGCAAGCAGAATCAGTTGATGTAGCTGATTATGTTAAGAACACAAAACAACAAAAAAGGAAAGTTGCGTTTGCTCTAAACCCGGAAACAAAAGTAGACCTGATCAAGAAACATCTTAAGGATATAGATTACGTCCTCATCTTAACTGTCCACCCTGGATTTTATGGTGCAAAATATCTGTCGTATCCCTTGAAGAAAATTCTGGAAATAAAAAAGATCAATCCCAGCGTAAAAGTGATTGTTGACGGCGGCATGAATCCTAAGACGGTAAAAGATGCGGCAAAGGCAGGGGCTGATTGGGTCATTTCCGGGAGCTTCATCACCGAGGCCGAGAAGCCGAAAGAAAGGATGAAGATGATGGAGAAAGCATTCACCAATAATTAACTATTAATATTTTCCATTAGCGCCATTGGCCGCTTTGCTCCTTTTTGGATAATCCTTAATTTTCTCCTTCACCTTATGCGGGCGGCTTTTTTTATACAGGAAAAATAATATCCCGCATCCCGTTAAAGACATAATCCCCATCACCAGAAAAGTGATTGTAAATCCTACGAACTCAGCCATCGCTGCCCCCACTGCTGCAGTTATTGCTGTCCCTACACTGATACCGGTAGAATAAAGGCTCCATTCAGATACATTAATAAATTTTCAAACATTGCTTTCTCATATGAAAGAAGAGGTGTTTTGGAAGAACCAAAACTATATTCCACGAAAACAGCTGAAGAAAGACCTCCAATGTGATTATCTCATCGTCGGCGGGGGCATCACTGGAGTATCTATAGCTTATTTTCTGGCTCTCAATGGAATAAAAAATGTAGCTCTCATAGAGAAAAATCATATCGGGAGCGGGGCGACCGGTAAATCGGCCGGTTTTCTGGCTCTGAAAGGAGAGCTTGATCTGACCCAGATCATCCATAAGTATGGTCGTAAGAGGGGCTTGATATATTGGAAGGGCAACCATGACGGCCTTAAGATAATCAGAGATATAATCTCTAAAGAGAACATACGCTGTGATTTTGAACTCCAGCCAACTATTTATGGCAGTATCGCTGGGAAAAAGGACAGCGAAGTCTTAGGAGAATATATCCTAGAAAAGGATATTGAAAAGGACACCGAACTATTGGTAGGGAAGAAATTAAGAAAGGAAGTAAACACTCCTTTATTTGAATATGCGATCAAATCATATGATCACGGCGCATCACTGAATCCATTGAAGTTTATACAAGACTTTTCTAAAGTTGTAGAGAAGAAAGGTGTTCGTGTCTATGAGTCTACTCCCTTGTTAAAAATCAAGCAAAATATCGCTTTAACCCCTCATGGGAACATTACCTTCAGAAAAGCGATCTTAGCTATAGATGCGGCCAACCGCAGCAGTAAAATAAAGAATTTGCGATCGACTATCGTCATCACTAATAAGCTGACCAAGAAGCAGTTGAAAAGCATAAATCTCCTGCAGCACAAGATGATCTGGGATTCAGAAGATATCTACCATTACCTTAAGATAACTAAGGATAATAGGATATTGTTAGGATACGGCGACAAGCAGGTGCATAAGAGACATAAGATCGCTAGGATACACCATCCGCACATAAAAAGGATCACTATCTTCTTGAAGAAATTATTTCCCCATCTTAGCCCTTCCATAGAATATGCTTGGAGCGGTGATTTTGGAGTTACTGAAGATAAAATCCCGGTAATAGAATTCAAGGGTAATAAAGTTATGGTGGGCGGAGCTAGTTCACAAATAGTATGTGTTATGTCAGCTAAACATATTGTCCATAAGCTGCTTCATAAGAAGTCTTCTCTAGAAGAATTTTTTAACCCCGGTTAGCATTTAGGTACCGTTCCATCCACTGGACAACCCACTGGACAGATGTAATAGGGACTAATTCTTCAAAATTTTTTGATTTTAGAGGTTGGGCTTCACATTTCATGCACTGGACAACTGCGGGTAGAATATATAAATCGCTTCTAGATCTCAATTTCCATGAAAATCACCGACCTCGCACCGGAAAATAGGCCTAGGGAACGTTTGCAGAAAGAAGGTCCGCAAGCACTTTCTTCGGCTGAACTTCTGGCGATCATCCTCAAATCCGGGACAAAGAAAGAAAATATCCTGGAAATATCCAACCGCCTCATCGCTACCCACGGCTTGCAGAATCTTTCTCATTGTACTCTTTCGCAATTGCAGCAGCAGTATGGCATCGGCCCGGCTCGAGCCTCGCAGATAATCGCTCTGTTTGAACTTTACAACCGGGTAAATTATAATCCCGGGAAAAAGAAAATAAACTGCGCTAAGGATGTAGCTGAACTTTATCTCCCTAAGACTCAATCCCTGCAGAAGGAAAATTTCATGGCCATCTATTTGGATACCAAAAACAATATCGTCGCTGAAGAGACTATTTCTGTTGGAATTTTAAATTCGTCTTTAGTCCATCCTCGGGAAGTCTTTCACGGGGCGATCAAGCATTTAGCACATTCTATAATTGTGGTCCATAATCATCCTTCTGGTGATCCGGAACCTTCCAATGAGGACCTTGAGATCACTAAATGCTTGGCTAAATCAGGAAAATTTATGGGCATCCCTCTTTTGGATCATATTATTCTCGGAAAAGACAGCTGGTGGAGCTGGGCGGAATTCAACAGCAAAGCTTTTTAAAAGAGCATTCTTTTAACTACAATATGGCTAAGAAAAAAGCCGTCGAAGCAGCAGAGCCTGAAACTTCTGACGAAAAGAAAGTAGAAAAAGCAGTAGAACTAAAGAAACCCAAGAATCCGGTATTAGGTATCCTTGCTGGTGAACGAGTAATTACTGAATCTTCTGATGACGCCCGGGATTTTTTCAATCAATCCCGCTTTGGAACCTTGAATGAAAGCGGGAAAGTCGAATTATCGCTTTTAGAGGCGCTATACTTGTTGGAACGGGATCGCTTGGTAATCAAAAGCGAGTCAGGTAAAACTTTACCGTTTGAATTATATGTCAAGAAAGCCCGCAAAGTAGAACCTAATTTCTGGATACGTTATGTTGTTTTCCGGGACATGCGCAATCGCGGATACATAATCAAGACCGCACTTAAGTTTGGGGCAGATTTCCGGGTCTATGATCGCGGGGTAAAACCTGGAGAAGATCACGCCAAATGGATAGTCTTTCCAGTCCACGAAGCTAGTGTATTTACCTGGCACGAATTCAGCGCCAAGAACCGGGTTGCCCACAGTACTAAGAAACGTCTTTTATTGGCGATCGTCGATGATGAGAATGACGTTACCTACTATCAGGTAAGCTGGACCAGGCCTTAAATTTTGTCATTCTGTTAAAATTTTTTCTCAATCAAGAAATCTATAGCAACGGTAATTTCCCGGTTACTGCATCCACTTTATCTTCTTCATCCGGGCCGATAGCGCCGCAGGTTTTTGTTCCGGGAGCGATTACCGTCCTGCCGGCATCAGTAATCAATGCAGTGGTTAAACCATCATCTTTGGCTTTTTGCAGGTATGATAAGAGTTCTTTTTCATCTTTGACTTTGAGCACGATTTTGGGCATGCCTTCCTTTCGCCAGGCAGATACTTTTTTCTCAGAAGATTTCAGGACCGCTTCTACTGCAGCATGCGCTGATTGAGCACAAGCTTTACCGCGGGGTAGCTTAAGATCAACCCTCATTAAGATAACTTGTTTATATCCCATTCTCTCCTCTTAATTTAAGATGATTGTTAAATCTTTCTTTTTTCCTATCCAAATACGATTCACCACAACCTCCGTACATCCAATGACATAACTCTCTTGCGTCATCACCGTAATAAAGGCATACCCACATTTTAACATGTTTTTGTAAAGGGTTTATTTTAAGACCGAGAATTCTATTCAGGTTTTCTTGTAATTTTGTAACAAAATCTTTGGTTGCTATAAATGATACCTTTATTGTGTTTGGTTTATTGAAGTGTATACTCCCATCCCCGTCAAAATATCCTCGGACAAAATGAGAAAGATATTCATCTGGAACTTTGGGAAAAGGAAGAGTTAATGATTTCCTGGGAAAACAACCTAACTTGATAAGATCAGCACATAAAACCCTGTTATAGATTCTAAAATTCGAGCTATCAGCATAATCTAGTATTGGGTGGTCACTTCCCATTACTAATTTGATTTTCCTTAATATCAACTTATCGTTCTTGTGAAGATGCAAGCTGCAACAATCTTCCCCTACTGATACATTACCATCGCTACAAAACCAACCAAAAACGTAAGCCATTTCAGGACCCCAAGTTTTAAAGAAATTCTCGTTGACAGAATAGTCTCTTTTACGCATCTCTCTTTTTAACCTGAGCCTATTACCTTTATGATAGATTGAACTAAAACTTCGGTTAGGAAATAGTTTATACAAATCTTTGTTAGGACTGTAATTTTTCCTTAACATTCCTAATTCTTCTGGACTCCAATAATCATAATCCCTAGTTAAACTATGTTTTCTTAACCATCGTTGGATTGTACTTGGATCAACATTATTCTCCTTGGCGATTTGCAAGTAATCCTTAGTCTTTAATTGCTCAACGAGATATTCTTTTGAATGATAAATTTTTGCCATCACAAAATAAGTGTGGAAAAATTTTGATTAAAAGAATATCGGTGCTATAATCTAAAGATTAAACTTTAATCTTTACGTACCAGAATAACTTGTTTGTAAGACATAGGATAGAGAAAGAATAGGATTATAAAAAATCTTCGATTTTTTAATCTGCCTCGAGCAGATATAAAAAGGTGTTGATAGAATTGTTCGTGCTAAATCTACTTGCTCTTCCACTCTTGCTCAAACAACTTGCCGAAATACTCGACGAAGTAAGGAGCCTCTACCCAGACCGCGCAATCGTAACTCTTGTGTACTTTCAGGTCATCGGTCAAGAATAACAACAGATCTTTTCCGTCCACCATGCAGAATCTGGTCATAGTATTCTTGCTGGTCTTGACCTTGGCGAACTGCGAGAAATTTTCAACGATCTCTTTATCGGTGTTGGAAGGAACGACGATCTGTACTGTAACTCCTGCCTTTGCTGCCTTGCGCAAGTGGTTTGCGAAGAAATCATGTTTTCTGGTCAATCCTTGCGCTGAGGTCATGATAGTGATGTTCTTTTTAGCATTCTTGAACATCAGGAAGAGATGCTCGTAGACCTTATCGCGTCCTCGGAAGGAGCCTGATTTGTCAGTAGGATCGACCAAAGTAACGCCCTCAGAATGAAGTGAGTTTAATTGCTCTAATATTTCGGAATCTTTCAATTGGGAAAGCATCTTGCTGCGCTCGTCAGCCTCTTCAGTCACTTTTTTCTTGACCCGTTCAATGACTTCTGAAGGAGAGACGGCCAAATATTTGATGGGCTTTCCTACTTTTACTATGATAAATCCTTTCTTTTCCAAAGATTCCAGAACATCATAGGCTCGAGAACGGGGGACGTTAGAGATATCAGACAATTCTCCCGCAGTGGAAACTCCCCTTGATAACAGGGCAACCCATAATTTCCGCTCATAAGAATTCAACCCGAAATCCTTCAGCCTTTCTAAAAAATCCTTTTGGACAATCATGTGTATCTGTTTCCCCTTGGGCTATGCCCGTATAAACACCTAAGAACCCCTTCATTCAAGCTATAGTCTCCAGAATACTCTTGCTTTATAAAACTTTTGTAATTGAGTACTATTAAGTAGTCATACGATGGTTGTAATTTTTACTCATCGACGGTAAACAATCTGCTGTCTTTCACCTTGAACAGGCCTATTCTCGCACCGGCATCTAACCAGCCATGTGCGTAATTAAGGGCAGCGAAGGCTAAAACCGCATCCTTCTTTTTGGCCAGAAAATACTCCGCATCCTCAACATACCGTGAAGCCATGTCTAAAAAATCTTCAGCTTGTGCTTTCCGAGAGGCATCAAGAGCATGGGCAGCTTTATGGAGCGCCTCTTTAGTGATGGAAAAGTATTGCTGCAGTTTTTCCGGAGTTATGGTAGAATTCATGGAAAGATGAAGAAAATGATAGAAAAAACCTCTATTTCGCCTTAGGCCTTCTAACCGTGATAGGAAGAACACCTTGCTCGTATTCCAGTAAGGCGATCTCTAAAGGATCGTAGCGCATCTTCGTCAATTCTTCCGAGGTTAATTTTACCAAGAATGGTGCGCCCATCGATAATTGCAACGCTCGAGAGCCGATCATGCGGGCCTTCTCGTATTTAGTATACACCATCTGCTCTTCATCCATGTGTTGTTTTTTGGCTGCCATTTTCTTATTTTTTCTTTTAATTTTTTTTATTTTGATCTGTGAACTTACGCCTTAAGCGCTTTGGTAAGCTCTTTTCTTAAAAAGCTTGCCTTTTCTAATGCCAGATCGACCATCCTTCCGATCTCTTCGATGGTGAGAGCGCCATCTCCGCCTTTCTGCATCGCAGAGATGGTTCCTTTAGCATCAGAACCGACAGTCAATCTTGCCTCGTAGGCTTTCTCTTCTTCAAGGCTTGGATCGACCATTAAAATGCCATTGACTTTGTAGACGGTAATCGGTAATGGTTCCTTTGTCAAAGGCAATGATTTGTCGGTTTTCTGCTTGTAATCGATAGCGCCTGTTTCCGGATCTACAACAGGAAACTTTGCGGTCTTTAAGGCAGCAAGAACGGCTAAGCCGGCTGTATCCAACAAATTTCCATCGTCGTTAAGACTGACAATATCTACAATGACAAACCAGGCTTTTTCTCCGGGCACACTGCAGAGCTTCTTCAAGTCTATTGCTTTTGCTTCGCGGATACCTCGATCGATTACTCTGGCCAACTCCACTGCTTTTATGCCTGGCGGTCCTGTCTCAAATTCAGGGTTGGAGATAGGTGATAATTCAGCATTGACCATAATGCCTCCCTCATCAGGAGTATCGTTGTATGGTTTCTCAATGGAAAGTTTCACTCCGGCCATGACTACAGTCTCACCTATCTGTACTCGAGCAGAACCTTCTGCGGTCCAGGAGATGTTGGTCTCGATCAAGATTGGCTGGCGAAATTCTGTTAAAGCACGGCTATCTAATCGCTTGTTTTCTTTTGCTAATTCTGCAATGGTTTCTTTATTGACTATCATTTTAATTATCCTCGTTGTTCACAGCGTATTTTTCTTTCAACGCTTTTACTTGCAATTGGTAGACTTTTTCTGTGGCAATTTTAGCCATCTCCAACGCTTTGAGCAGGTCCTGCTTGGAGATTTCTCCGTCCATCTGCAACAGTGAAATTTCTTTGGTATTGTGCAGCATCGCTACCGGGATGTCTGACACTATAGCAGGATATGACTCTTCGTTATAATTTAAGTCAGCCACAACCATGCCATCAACCTGTCCGACCGCAACAGAACTTACCATGTCTTTCATAGGAATTCCTGCGTCCGCCAAGGCTATGCACGCGGCAGAGATAGCTGCGCATCGTGTTCCTGCATCAGTCTGAGGAAGTTCTACAAAAATATCTACTACGGAATTTGGAAATGCAGAGAGGTCGACTACCGGAGCAAGAGATTGTTCCATGACCATGGAAATTTCTTGCGCTCGACGACTTCTTCCTGGCTTGATACGTTCTCCTGAACCGGAGAACGGCATCATAGTGTAATGGCATCGCAAGATACCATGTTTAGGATTAGCCATGAATCTCGGAACTACTTCCCGAGGGCCGTAGACTCCGGCGATAGCCCAGGTTTTCCCGATCTTAAAAGAAGCTGAACCGTTGGCGTTTTTTACCACACCTGCTTTAGCTTCCATAGGGCGAAGCTCTTCGATCTTACGTCCGTCTACTCGTTTAGTGTATGTCATTTTAGTTGTTTACCCCTAAAATGATATTAAAAAATCTTGATTTTTTATATACCATTTTATGCGCTCTCCCCTAGGTATTTTTCCATTTTTTCGGTCAATCCTTCCAGGTGGGATTTTGCTTCGATAAGTTTGATCGCTTTTTCTGCTCTCAATTCGCCTTCCATGCTTCCTTTGATCCAGATCAAGCCATTCTGTCCGACGGTGATATCGCAGCCGGTCTTTTCTTTGATAAGAGTGATCATGCTCCCTTGTCTTCCAATCACTCGTGGAACTTTCTGGCTGTTGATCCTGATGATTCTTCCCCCGGTAATTTTGCGTAGGCCTGGTTCTTTCATAGTCAGATCGATAAGATTTTGAGAAGTGACATTGACGATCTTTACTACCGCATAATCACCGATAGCTAACATTTGGCTTAAGTCTTCTTCTTTCTTGACGAATCTGGTAGTAGCATCTCTGACGTTAAGCATAGCCGTATAAGCGGTAGCAGTATCAAAGCGCCAGCCGCTGATAGTGATGTCCATGACTCTGGCGATGATCTTATCGTCGGTCTTAGGCAAGTAAGGTCCGGATAAAGGCGTTATCTTGATGACTCGGCCGGAAACGGAAAATAATCCTAAAACTTTAGAATAAATCTGATCTTTTTCTCTATAAGCATTATCTCCTGGCAGAAAATCCATCCCTTGGGCAAGAGCTTCTCCGGGGATAACCACACTTCGTTCTTGTACTAATAGTTCACTCATTTTTCATTTCTATCCGTGCTGGTATGATGAGCGTGGGCACGGATACCTCCATCGTTTTATCACGCAAGGGCTTTGATTGAGGTTTTATTTAAAAATCTATTGGTGGGAAATAGGAAGAAAGGTGGTACTTATTTCCGTTCCGGCCAGGGCCCGAAATTGAAGATCTCTTGTCTTTGGACATCATAACCTAGACCCTGAAGAAAACTATGCATATTGGGGTGATCTGTACAATCTATAACTGCACCTACTTTGCTGGGACGCGTGCCTAACTGGCCTTCTAAAGCTTGATGAAATTGACTTGATGAATCCTCAACAAAAGCATTATTTCCCGTTCTGCAAGCCCATGGGACAGCGGCATTCACGCCCAATCCCCCTCGCCTTTGAGAAGTCAGAAATATAAAATGATCATCGGGCCTTAGATAAGGATCAGCATATTCTTCGGCACGATATCGCCATACATCTGTGTGCAAAATATCTGACTCGTCCATCATCTCTAAAGTTTCATCAGAAAAAGTAGTGTAGCAAATTGCCGTTAGATCCGGTTCCAATCTCAAATTATCGACGGCCTCAACGAGTTTAGGGGTCCAAAGTTCATCTAAACGATAATTCCTCACAAAACCGGATAGGTCGTAGTCGGTAACGATCAAGTGTAAAGTTCTATTGTTCATAGTTTTGGATTCTGCTAGAATTTTAAAAAACTTTACTAAAATCTCAATAAAATAGAAGAAATTAAAAATATTCTACTTCACTAACTTCTTCAGCTCATCATTGCTGAGTTTGGTAAAGCGCCGGTCTTTGGTGTCGATGAAAGCTGCGTCTACCCGGTCAAAGTTAAACTCTGCCTGCAAGAATTCTTTCAGCAAGGTCACGCCTAATTTCAATCCTTCATCAACAGTGATGCTGGCTTTGTACCGTTTCTGCAATTGCGCTTCGATCTCCATCTCTCCTTCACCGATGACTGCGGCTTTGTATTGGAAATACAACCCATACGGCTCAGTCAAGAATAAGGTGATGCTGCCATCTTCTTCCACTCCGCCGACCAGTAGGGAGACGCCGAAAGGACGCAGTCCTGCTGACTGGGTGCAAATCTGTTTCATATCGCAGATCTCTTTGACTAAGGAAAGAGTATCTATCTTGGAATCGTAGGTGACTGAATGCTGCTGGGCGCGCATCTGCGCTCTATCTACCAATACCCGAGCATCGGAGATGATCCCTGAAGCCGCGGCAGCGACGTGGTCGTCAATGACAAACATCTTTTCGATAGCCTCTGGAACCAGAAGTTTGGAAGTCACTCTTTTGTCTATCACAAAAACGACCCCGTCCTTACAAGCGATACCTATGGCAGTAGAACCCTGTTTAACTGTTTTTTTGGCGTATTCTACCTGTAAAAGTCTTCCATCCGGAGAAAACATGGTGATACTTCTATCATACCCCATCTTGTCAACCATCTGCTGTTGCTTATTTTGCATTTTTTAACACCCCAACATTGTAATTATTTTTTTATAACTATCATGAATTCATAAATATGAGCTTATCTTCTTGAGCGTGCCTGAAACTACGATTGAACGTATAAGTACGGGAGTATTTTTAATCTTTTTGTTTAAGATGATGGCAGATTTCAATTCATCCACATAATCATGGTTCACTTTGATCACCAATCGCTGCTTTTTTTCATTCCATTTCTCCTTCACCAACATGGGGCTGGCCTTGGCTAGGCCTAATTCTCCTAAAAAACGCTGCAAAGAAGCTTCTATGGCTTCGGCAACGTCCGGCAGGGAGAAAGCTTTCGCAGCCTGGATCTCAAAAAGCACATACCTTTTTTTCTGCTTCAATGATGGTTTCAGTTTCATGCTGCTTCGCATACCTCAATTCGTCTTCATTTCTTGACTACTACTTCCAGTTTCCCATACTTTCCGCTGGAAACATGCTTTTGGCCCTTAAATTCTGAGCACCAGCCGTTTTCTAATTTTATGGTGTCACCCACTTTAATCTTATCGATATCATCATTCCATAAGGTCAAGGTAACTTCTCCTGTAGGATCGGCCACCGTGGCGTTGCATACTCTTCCTTCTTTTCCAAATTTAGTGAAAGTGCGTGCTTCTTCTTTGGAGATGACTTGCGCTTGCATGGAAACATTTCCTTGATTGGCAAGAAGGTCTTTGATAGTGATCATTTTCCTCGCTCCAGTCGGTCGCGGAGTTGCACTACCTGGGGATAATATTGTTGTTGTATTTTTTGAGGGAGCTTTTCATAGATGGCATACAGTCTCAAGTACGTATCTTTTTGTTGATCGATGCTACCCTTCTCGGTATCCTGAAGAAGGCGCTCTAATTCTTTTTCCTTCTGCAGATGCCCTTCTATGCTTTCCCGGAGGGAATTGACTCTTGCATAAAAATTATGTTTCTTTTTTTCAGAAAGTTTCAGGTATAGACTGTAGATCTTCAAGTATCGTTTCTTAACTTCGTCCATAGGTCCAGAATCTATGGTGGGAGCGATTTTCTTAAGCATCCTGCGCAAGCGGTTGGCGGCAGAGAATTCCCATGCCGTGTACCAGATCAACGCAGCCACGGTGACGGCGATGATGGAAAGCAGTACTGTACGCATGGAAGAACCTTCCTCAGCACCAGGCTGGAGTAAAAGATACATCACTATACCCAGGGTTAAAGCTATAAAAATGAGTAAAATGATAGGAGCAGTGGAACCTTGTCTATCTATTTGATGTTCAGGCGCTTTACTTTTCATAGATTAATCATTTTTTCATCGTTTATAAAAATTGCTGTCAAGAAGCTTTCACATCTACAGTAAAGAAAACTATATAAAAGGCGTTTCTTACCAGTTGCTATGCGCGATCAGGAGAAAATTCTCTATTTTTTGAAGGTAGTGGGGCCCACCATACCATCTAAAGTAGCTAAGAATATCAACACTGAAATCTTGCTGGCGTCTGCTCATCTTTCTGATCTAACTTCTCAGGGCAAGGTCAGGATCTCAAATCTAAAAATAGGCGGCGGTTCGCCGCTCTACTATCTTCCGGGGCAGGAGGAACAACTGTTTTATTTTGCCGCGGGGAATCTCAATCCTAAAGACTATCAAGTGTTGGAAGTATTGAAACAGCAGAAAATCATGCGGGAAAATTCTTTAGACCTGCTCTCACGGGTGGCCATCCGATCATTAAAAGATTTCGCCATCCCCTTGCATGTGACCATTAGCGGAAATAAAGAACTCTTCTGGAAATGGCATCTGCTTTCGGATGAAGAAGCATCTGCCAGCATCAAACAGATGCTGATGGTCAGGGAACAGACTGTTCCCTTTCAGGTCCCTGAAGATTCTGAAGGACAACCGCTTCCTTCCCAGACTTTATCAGGATCGCAGAATATGCCTGCTGCGGCCTTAGAGCAAGAAGAGCCTCTGCAAGATACTGGTCCTGTGGAGCAGGAACCTGCCGAAGAGCTCCAGGAAAAAATAGAGAAAGTACTATCACAGACTAAATCAAACTCTCCGAGAGTAAAAAAAGTCAGGAAACCAAAGCAGGAAGGAGTTCCAGAAAAAATCCAGGATAATTTCCTTCCCGCTGCCGAATCTTTCCTCGCCGGCAAAGAGATCATCATCCAAGATAGGGAGATCGTGCGCAAGAATGCTGAAGTCAACTTAGTGATCAAAGTCCCTTCTGCGGTAGGAGCGGTGACTTATTTCTGCAAGGCCAAGAAAAAAATAAAATGCGATGAGGGGGATGTATCTGCAGCTTACATGGAGGCGCAGATAAAAAAATTGCCTTTGTTGTTTATTTACACTAATGAACTTACTAAGAAGGCACAGGAGATGCTGGCGACTGACGCATTTCAGAATGCATTGGTCGCAAAATTGGAAAGAGGGGATGAAGATGATTGATTATCAACATGCACAGAACGAACTGAGAAGAACTGAAAAAAAAATAAGTGATAGTTTTGCTGAATTGACCGCTTTGGACTACCAGCGGGTAGAGCATTTTTATGATTATATGAAGAAGCATAGGCCCGAAGATGCGGAGCGATTCCGTAAAGAGACTATCGGCTCAAACGTACTGCTCCAAAACATCATGAACGATTTTCATCGGATATTGGGGTATGTATTGCTGATAGAAAAAGAGGGACATCGTCATCCTAAATTTCAGATATTGCTGAAACGCGCCAGATACATGGAGCGTGTCTTGCATGATATTTCCAGGCAAAGAAAGACGCAGACTAAAGCGTGCCGTTCGATCCTTTCGACTAAGAGTCTTCTGAAAAAGATCTCATTTGTTTCCGGAGCAGTGTCCTTTTTGCAAGAGAAACGGCTTATCCTCTCTTTTGGCAAGGAAAAAGATCTAGTTGTTTTATTTGCCGGCGTTTTCAAGCATGAGAAAGAGCGGATCGATGCCCTGTTCCAAGCGTATGAGAATGAGAAAAAGAAAGATACAGCCATGGTCGGGGTATCACTTACCATCATGATCTTTGTGCCGGCAGTAGGGACCGCGTTGAGTTTGGTAGTATATGCTGCGTTGCAGTGGGCTAACAAGTCAAGCTTGAATTACAAAAAATTGATGGATCTGCTGCATAACGAGGGAAGAAATGGGCCTACAGTTTAAGGAACTAGTAATAAAAAAAGAAATCTCTATTTCTGATCTGAAAGGCAGGGTGCTGGCAGTAGATGCCATGAACATGCTTTACCAATTCCTGACTACGATACGTTCTCCTGATGGCACGGTTCTTACCGACCGCAAGGGCCGGGTCACTTCGCATCTAATCGGCCTGTTCAGCAGGACTTCTGCCCTGATGGAGCAAGGTCTGAAATTAGTGTTCGTCTTTGACGGCAGACCACCGGAGATCAAGCGAAAGACCTGGGAAAAGAGAACTGCCGTAAAAACTGAAGCCTCCCTCAGATTAAAAGAAGCAAAAGAAGAAGGGGATATTGAAAGCATGCGCAAATTTGCGGCCCGGACTGCAGTCCTTACCAAAGATATGAGTGAGGATGCAAAAGCGGTCATCACCGCATTAGGATTGCCGATCGTACAAGCTCCTTCCGAGGGCGAAGCGCAGACTGCGCAGATGGTGAAAAACGGCGATGCTTATGCTTCCATCAGTCAGGATTACGATAATTTGATTTTCGGCTGTCCGTTGTTGGTGCGGAATCTTTCTATCGAAGGACGGCGCAAGAAAGCCGGAACATTTGCATATCAAAAAGTCAATCCGGAGTTGATCTCTTTGCCGGAAGTTCTTGACCATCTGAGATTGAATTTGGATCAATTGATCGTGCTGGCCATCTTGGTAGGAACAGATTACAATCCCGGCGGCGTGAAAGGCATCGGACCAAAAACCGGGCTAAAATTATTGAAAGAGCATGGGACTGATTTTGAGGCTATTTTTGCGAAAGTGGAATGGGGTAAGCATTATCCGGACCTGAGATGGCAGGAAGTCTTTGACACGATTAAAAAGATACCGGTGACTGATAATTATAAGCTGGAATGGAAAAAAATAGATGAGAAAAAGCTGATGCACTTGCTGGTGCAAGAGCACGATTTCGGCGAGGAACGGGTCAGAACCAAGATAGAGAAACTGAAAGAGACGCAGAAAGAGATGGCCCAGAAAGGGCTGAAGAATTTCTTCTGAATTTTGCCTGATTAAATCAATAACAAAAATGATGAATAATATTGAAGTAGAAATCCGCAGCTTTATCTCCCCTGAAAAATATCAAGAACTCTTATTATTTTTTCACAAAGAAGGAGCATTTCTCAACGAAGATTACCAAGAGACCTATTATTTTGACGCCGAGCAGGATTTGCGCATCCAGCGCAATAATGCCTATTCTAAGATTTGGCTGAAGAAAGGCCAGCTGCATGACGAGCATCGCGAGGAGCTAGAGATTAAATTTGAGAAAGATAACTTTGAAATGTTGGAGAAGCTGTTTCTTACCTTAGGATACAATACTCAGATTAAATGGTTTAGAAAAAGACATACTTTTACCTGGGAGGGCATTAGCGTGATGCTGGATTATACTAAAGGATATGGTTATATTATTGAATTGGAAAAGATGTCTACAGAAGAGGAAAAAGAAAAGTCCTTGAGCTTGTTGAAAGAGAAATTGCGAATGTTGAATATCTCTTTGACCTCCAAAGAAGAATTTGATGCCAAGTATAAGCATTATAAAGAAAATTGGAAGAGGTTGACAGTAGAATAATTTTATAAACTCACCCAGCCTTCTTTATGATATGCTCGCCGCGTACACCGAACTCAAATATGCAGAGAAAGTAAAACAGTTCCTGCTCAAGAAAGGAGTACTCCATCTGGATCATCTTCCGGTCAAAGAATTAGATCATATCTTCTTTGCCATGAATAAGAAAGTGGCTGTCCCTAATGCCAAAGTCGTGAACACTAAATTTTCTTTCCCGGAACGACAGAAACCAGTCACTATTGATGAACTTCTTAAAGGAAAGTTGACCGCAAAAGAGCTGGAGCTTCTCCCCAGGACACAGGAATTGGTCGGCGAGATTCTTATTTTAGAGATTCCAGATGAACTGAAAAAGAAAGAGAAGATTATCGCCGAAGCCTATCTGAAAGCGAACAAGCATATCTTTACCGTGGTCAAGAAGAGCGATATCCATACCGGACAATTCCGCACCAGAAAAGTGACGGTACTGGCCGGAAAGAAAACTAAGGAAACAGTCCATCATGAAAATGGTATAGAATTAAAACTGCATCTGGAAAGGACCTATTTCTCTGCACGAAGCGGAAGCGAACGTCTGAGGATCGCACAATTAACCAAATCTGGAGAAGAAGTCCTAGTCATGTTTTCGGGAGCCGCACCCTATCCCTTAGTCATAGCAAAAAATTCAGAAGCGAGGCATGTCTACGGGATTGAATTGAATCCTGAAGCCCACACCTATGCTCTGGAAAACGTACTGCTCAACAATCTTCAGGATAGAGTCACTATACTTCATGGCGATGTCAAGCGTAAGATCCCCCCGCTCAAAAAGAGATTTGATAGGGTGGTCATGCCTCTTCCTAAAACCGGGGAACAGTTCTTGGACTTAGCTCTGCTCAAAGCAAAAAAAGGCGCATTTATCCACCTTTATTCTTTCCTTGACGAGACAGAGATAGATGCATATGCCAAGAAAGTCAAAGAGATCTGTAACAAGTTAGGATATTCGGTCAAAGTCTTAGATAAAGTCAAGTGCGGGCAGTTTTCACCGGGAGTATTCAGGGTCTGCTTGGATATGAAAGTCCTGTCATGAACATTAAGAGCTTTTTTAGGCTCTGTAGAAAAAGTAGGTTAGCGCGTAGAATCGAGCGATTATTTTTATTCTCTTTTCATTGTGACAGGGGGTTGTCCCTTACAAGAAAATCAAAAACTATTGATTTTCTGTACTGAAATTAAGTAGTTTCTTAATTTCATGTGCGGGGATGTCGCAGTATGAATATACATCCTAAAAGCGAGTCCGCGCTAACCCGAGTGAATGCGAGATTTTCTACAGAGCCATTTTTTTAACAATCTTTAAAAAGAAACAATAACCATGAAAAATCATGAAAGATGTATTTTGTCAATACCATAAAATTAAAGAAGATGTAATCTATCAAACCAATAATTTTTTCGTAAAAGTGGGGTTTGGCTTGATTGCCCCAGGACAAGTAATGATAATCCCTACTGCCCATTATGACTCTCTTGCAGATTTGCCAAAGCATTTAGAACAGGAGTTTTCTGATCTGCAAAAGATGGTAATTGGAAAAGTAAGTACTTCTTTTTCTGCACCTTTTTTAATTGAATATGGAAATTGCGGTACGGTTCAGCATGCCCATATCCATGTTATACCCAAGAAGAGCGACAATTTTGAGATTAGCAATATAATTGATGAAATGATTGTCAATGGGGGAGTGCCTTACCAACCCATAACTTTAGAACAATTTAAAGAAAACTACCAGCCTAGAAAAAATTATGTCCTCATAGAGGATGGAATATCTTGTGTGGTGTCAAAAGAAGATTTTAGTGGCCATAGGCATTATTTTTCCAAGACCCTTGGTGTTCCAGCGGTACATTCTTGGTCAGATCTCAGTTTGGAAGAAGAAATAATAGACCAACAAAAAAGGGAAATAACCAGAAATACGCTCATTTTCTGAGAAAACTTTTAAATCACTATCATTTCCTATAATGCATAGCTGAAGAAACTTCTTCAGGAGTGAACAACGCGATGATTATGTGAACACCATTCCCGCTATGGGATACGGATGTAACTGATGAGCGTTCACAATTCTTATAGAACAAAATTCTTATAGAAGAGACGGATAATTTGGTGGTCTTGCTTTCAGGTTGTCGGTAAATTCCAACATCTAAAACTTTTCTATTTCCGCTACGATGGCCATGTGATCGCTGACTCCATCAATAACTCGTACCTTTTGCACGGAATATTGCGGCGTACTCCAGACATAATCCACTACATAAGACAAAGGGCCTGCTTTGTGTAATGTAGGATCTAGAGTGGTGGTAATATGGGCAGGGATATTATCTTTTAGATGTCGGTTCAAGGCGGTAAATATCTCTCCGCCCCGCGGAGCATTGAAGTCGCCACATAATACCAGCTCTCCTTGTAGCTGTAACAATTTTAACAATTGTTTCACATCCCTGCGCTGCTCTTCATTCACTCCACCGCCACCAGCCCAGGTAAAATGAGTGGTAGCGACATTGTACTTTATTCCTCCCTTCTCCACTGATCCTACAGTTAAGACTCGGTTGATGCCGTTATTTTCATATTTTTCATACGGGGGAATGGTCTCTTTGCCGAAATAGATAAAAAACTCTGTTTTCAATAAAGGGAGAGTGGTATACAATGCATTTCCTTGTTTTACTGAAATTTTTTCCCCGTCGATCTGGCGCGGATAGGTCAGCATAGGCGCAAAGAAGCCGTTGAGACCAAATTTTTTCTTCAGCATCTCAAAATCAGGCTCATGTATCTCCTGTAGAAAAATGACCTCGGGCTTTTCTTTTTCCAGTAAAGCGATGACTTTGGGGATATGATTCTCCCGCTCAATATTCAATGAAAGAATTTTAAGAGACATGCCCAGCAAGAATTTGTCTGTTATTTATTAAATTTACTGGCATCCGGATATTTTAACTTTATCCTATCAATCCGGCAGCGTCGTCTTCCTCTTCATCAATCCGGACCCTCTCTATCGCTTGGAGGTAATCATTATGGGTGACATATTCGCGGTTTTCTCGGATGGCGCAATACCCTGCTTCAGTGCATACTGCCTGGAGTTCTGCTCCGCTGAAATTCTCAGTCTTAGCAGCGACTTCTTTTAAAACAACTTTACGTAGATTCATATTAGTAGTGTGGACTTTGAGGATCTCTAATCTTCCTTCTTCTGTCGGCAGGCCTACTTCAATTAATCTGTCCAACCTTCCCGGCCGGATGATGGCAGTATCTAATATATCTGCCCTATTGGTAGCACCGATTATTTTTACATTATCGAGTGGTTTAAATCCGTCTATCTCTGCCAATAACTGCATGAAAGTCCTGCTGACTTCTCTTTCCCCGGAAGTGCCGGTCTCCATGCGCTTAGAAGCTAAAGCATCGATCTCATCAATAAAAATAATCGAAGGGGCTTTCCGCCTGGCCAGGGCAAAGATATCTTTCACCAGCTTGGCTCCTTCGCCAATAAATTTCTGGACTAACTCAGAACCGACGACTTCAATAAAAGTGGCATTGGTGCTGCTGGCTACCGCTTTTGCCAGTAACGTTTTTCCCGTTCCTGGAGGGCCATAGAGAAGCACTCCTTTCGGAGGTTTAATCCCTACACTTTCAAATAATTTTGGTTTGGTGAGCGGAAGTTCTATCACTTCTTTGATCTCGCGCACTACTTCTTTTAATCCCCCTATGGAACTCCAATCTTCCTTGGGTTTTCCTACGATGACATATTTTTCTACTTCAAAATTATCATTTGCTTCAAATTTCTCTACAATATTCAATGATTTCTGGTCGACTAAAGCAGCATCACCACTTCTGATATCCTTGATATGCTGGGCGATATAACAATAAAATTTATTTCCGTTCGGTAATTTAATGGTGGCTTTATCGCCATGTACACTGATAACATCAGCGACCAAGAGAGAAGGTTTCTTGAGGTTGTTCAATTCATTATTAGTATTATTGAATAATTCTCTTAGTATGGAACTTTCCTGCTCCACGCGGGCTAGATTGGTAGAGATGGCTTTTCGCTCTTGTTCCAATTTTTCGACTGCTTCCGCGAGGATCTTATTCTCTTCTTCTAGATCGACAGTATTGACGGTCTGCGAGTAGACCACTTTATTATTCAGGGTATCATTCTCATTGACTTTAGCCATTATTTTTCTGGAAGGCATTTTTATATTTAAATCTGCTGTCTTTTTTGGCATGGTAAAAATCAGTTGATGGAGATGTTGATCTTCTCGGATTGACGGGCAAAGAGATTTAGCAACCAGTTTGAAAACATCCTTACCCGGTCGGTGAAAGAACCAGCTTCAGCTTTGACCGTTATCTTTTCTTCGCTGGAATATGTTTTTCCTTTCCCATCTTCCCAGGTTGCGGTGATGATAAAGGCAGTATTTCCGCTCAACCTTCGCCCATCAACTTGATAACTTATTTTTTCTTCCGCTCTTAGACGAGGTATGTCCCACACACTTTTCAGGCCTGCTCCAGAGATGGTAAGGGCAAGTTTTTGCGGCTCCTCAAAAGAATCTTTCTTGAGGGACACTTCAAGATTTACCGGTTCACCAAACTGTACCATTTCCGGATAGGTCGCTGAGATGGTAAGTTTTGGCAGATCCAATACTGCATATTCCAAGGAGGTTTTTTTCTCCACTTTATGGTTTTCCGCACTTACCATCACTTTCTGCCAGCCTGCTTTCTCGCCTTTTACGATGATCGAGGTACTCTTCTTTTGGTTGATAGGCAGATCTAAGGTTTCGCAGGCATTTTCCACGCAAAAAGTAAGATCGTCAAGATTGGTATTTCCAGTATTCTTGATAGTACAGGTTAACGGCGCTTCTTCGCCCAGCATGATCTCCTTTTGGTATTGGCAGTCAAAGGTGATTTTTTGAGAATAGCTCTTTTCTTCATCCTGTACGGTCAATTCCTCGATCTCAGCTTTTGAATAGCTGTTCTTTCCTGCTTGGGCGGTGAAGGTATCGTCTATGGAAATATTTTTTTCCGAGTAGATCCTGACCGGAAAGGTGTAGATGTAATTCTCCTGCAAGTTATCCGGCACTTTTACGATCCAGAAAGTTTCCCGTAGCTCTCCCGGATGTAAAAGTATGTTTCTCCTGTTTCTTCCGATAACTTCCACTTCTTTTGGCGCCGCTAAATTTAAAGCCGTGGCTGCATAGTAGTTTGCATTATTCTTGACCATGCCTTTCACCAGGTTGTAGCTTCCAAAGCCGACTTCGTGGGAAAGGATCTCTTGTTCCAACTGGATCTGTTCCGGTACGATCGTGCCTTCTTCTTCAATCTCAACATTGAGACTTATTTTTCCTTTTTCAAGTTTTACTCCGTCGGAGATCCATTCATATTTCACTGCCGGCT
This sequence comes from Nanobdellota archaeon, assembly GCA_030647325.1. Lineage (GTDB taxonomy): Archaea > Nanobdellota > Nanobdellia > Woesearchaeales > GW2011-AR9 > JACPIL01. The sequence continues at coordinate 26,693 of JAUSJN010000010.1, forward strand.
CGCTGGGATCAAAACCGTCCCGTAATCTGATATGAGTTACATCGATGTAGCCATATTGGTTGAAAGTCACATCAAAGCTTACCCAGCCAATATCGGGAAAATACACTTCTGCCCAGCCATGCCCGGCCCAATTTGAACCGACAGCATCGATAACCTCTTGGCTATTAGTATAGGAAATGCCGGATACAAACCGCGCAGGAATGCCTAATGACCTGGCCATGGCCACAAACAAAGAAGTCATCTCATCACAGACTCCTTGCTTATTCTGTAAGACCCAGCTTCCTTTCTGCGATGCGGTGCTGGTAACCGTATTGAGATCGTATTCAATATTCTCCTCCACCCAGCTGGCCAGATTGAATGCCACTTTGAATAAATCATCCTCTCCTTCTGCTAATTCTGCCGCTTTGGCGATGACTAACTGATGATCCGAGTCAATGATCTCTGTAGGTTCCAGATATTGCTCTAATCCTTGCAGGTCCTGCGGCGATAAGGGAAAAGTGATTTTGTCTTTCACCGCCAAGCGCTTGTTCTGCGTCTCTATCAAAGCAGTATAGCCGAATTCTTTTTTTTCAATCTTTTTATCATTCCAGAAAAAAGAGACTATTTCGTCTTTGACCAGCCCTTCACTGTCCCAGAGGATGATCTTCTGCCGTTCGCTTTCCTTGGGGTAGAGAAATATCTTCGCAGTGACTTCTTTGATATTCGCGCCGCTTTTGGTGGGGACTAACTCAAAAGAACCATCGACCTTCAGCTGCAATTCCAGAGAATCCATGGAATAGAGGTCGCCTTGAGCGAGCGAGAGAGGAATAAGCAGCAAAATCAATACAGCTATCCACTTTTTCATAGATTTTTAAATTCTCAACAGAATATAAAGTTTGCGCACAAATCTTATAAAAGAGCTTCTAAATTTCTTTCTATGCAAAAAGCCATCGCCCTCTTATCGGGAGGGATCGACAGTCCGGTAGCTATCCATCTGCTGCAATCGCAGCTAGATATCGTTCCAGTACACTTCCATCAACTTCCTTTGGTAGACGAATCAGAGATAGAGAAAGTACGAAAGCTGGCGAAGCACCTGAAAGTCAAAAAATTGTATTTGGCTCCATTTACTCCGGTCTTGAAAGCGTTGGTGGAAAAATGCAATCACAAGCATTACTTTATCTTGTCCAAGATCGCCATGTTTCGGGCGGCAGAGATGATTGCTCAAAAAGAAAAAGCAAGTTATCTGATCACTGGTGAGAATCTGGCGCAGGTGTCCAGCCAGACTTTGAGCAACTTGACTTCTATCACCAAACATGTCTCTACAGAAATATTACGCCCTTTGCTGACCTATGATAAGCAGGAGATCATCAATGTTGCCAACCAGATAGGAACATACGAACTATCCAAAGGACCAGAGATCTGTAATCTACTTGGCCCGAAGAAACCATCAACGAGATCTGATCCTGAAGAGATAGGTAAGGAGTTAGAGAAGCTTGATTTACGGGCGTTATTAGAAGAATGTTTGAAGAATACAGAAATAGTAACTACTTTTTAATAGTTATAAAGAAAAGTTTTATAAATGATCTTTCCAATTTAATATAGAAATGGTTGCCTTAATCAAACTAGAAAACGTACACAAAATCTACCGCATGGAAGGGGTAGAAGTCCCTGCCATAAACGGCATCTCTTTAAGCATCAATCAAGGTGATTTTGTGGCGCTTATCGGGCCCAGCGGTTCTGGAAAGAGTACCGCCATGAATCTAGTGGGTTGCTTAGATACCGCCAGCAAGGGAGATATTTTCCTGGGAAAGCATAATATCCAGCATCTATCGGAAAGCGATCTGGCGCAAGTCCGTGGAAAGCAGATCGGATTCATCTTCCAGACCTTCAATCTCATCCCCAGTCTCAATGCGATTGAAAATGTCGCTTTGCCGATGATGTTTCAGGGTGTTTCCAGAAGTACGCGCACCACCAAAGCGCAAAAACTGTTGGAGCAGGTAGGTTTGGCAAACAGGATGCACCACCTTCCCAATCAATTGTCAGGTGGACAACGGCAGCGCGTAGCTATCGCTCGAGCCTTAGTCAATGATCCGGAAATAATCTTGGCAGACGAACCGACCGGAAACTTAGACACCAAAACAGGTGATGAGATCATGAAGATGCTCAAGGACCTGAACAAGCAAGGCAAGACCATCATCTTAGTAACTCACAATCCTGATTTGACTAAGTTAGCGAATAAAGTCATCAAATTGAAAGACGGAATAATCCTAGGAGGAAAAAATGAAAATTGAACCAATTTTCAATCTTTCCTGTCGGAAAGAAATGAAAGCAGTTAAATTCGTAATATCCATCTTGCTCTTGGCAATGATGGTGATGCCCATGGTGAGTGCGCAAGTAGCAGTCAGCTCCTTCACACTCTCACCCCAGAAGGTTTTACCGGGAAGTGAGACTGATATCGGTATCACTCTTGAAAATGTCGGTGATGAAGATATTGAAAATGTTTTAGTGACTTTAGACTTAAGCGAGGTCCCTTTTGTACCGGTAGGATCTTCAAATGAAAAGATAATTGACGAGATCAAGGACGGAGACAAGGAAAAAGTTATGTTTCAGGTTAAAGCGCTCCCCGATGCTCAACCTTCTACCTACAAGATTCCAGTAGTAGTAAGTTACGCAGGAGCAAGCAAGACTTCTCTCATCAGCATTGAAGTGACTGCCAATGCCCATCTGGATATGTTGTTGGATAAATCAGAATTGATAAAAGTGAATGATAACGGCAAGGTAACTCTAAAATTCGTGAATGATGGGTTAGCCCAGATCAAGAACTTGAAGATCACCCTGCAGGAAAGCCCCTTGTATGAGGCGACTTCCCCCAGTACTTTGTACATCGGCGAGGTAGATGTCGGCGACTTTGAGACGGAAGAATTCACCCTCATGGCCAAGGCCGAGGATCCCATCCTGACTGTAAAATTGGAATATCGTGATGCAGCTAACAATCAATTTGCAGAATCAAAGCTGATCAAGATTCCAGTCTACACCGAAGAAGAAGCTAAACAACTAGGCTTAGTGCAGGGCAACAGCATGATCCTGCCTATTGTGGCAGTACTTGTTGCCGTAACTGGAATAGTACTCTACCGCAGAAGGAAAAAGAAGAAAAATGCGCTTTGATTACTTTTTCATGGCGGTAAATAGTATCCGCCATCGTAAGCTTCGTTCCTGGCTCACTGTAGTAGGGATCATCATCGGAGTAGCGGCGATCATCTCTTTGATTACCATGTCCCGCAGCCTGGAAAGTACCTTAGAACAGCAGTTTGAGACCTTTGGCGCTAACAAGATCTTCGTCTCCGGAAAAGGCTTTCAAGGTCCTGGAACACAGTCAAATGGGTTGACTATAGAAGATGTAGAGACCATTGAAAAGATTTCTGGCTTTGAGTATGTTTCTCCGGGAATTTTCCGTAGCGCCGAAGTAAAGTACAAAGATGAAACTGGATTTACCCTCATAGGCGGTTTGCCGGCAGAACAATATGAAGATTTCTATACTGATGGTGGCATAAAAATACAAGAAGGCCGGGTAATCCAAGAAAATGAAAAATATGTCGCTAACATCGGCTCACGAGTTGCGGAGAAAATGTTTTCCAAAGAATTAGGGGTAGGCAACAAGATTGAGATCAATAAAATTGAGTTTAAAGTGGTCGGTATTTTAGAAGAAGTAGGAAATTCTCAGGATGACAATCAGATAAATATCCCTTTAGAAGCAGCGCGGGAGATCTTCCATGAGCCTGAAAGCGTTGACACTATCATCGCCCAGGTAAAAACTGCTTCCGATATCCCTATGCTCCAGGAAAAGATGGAGAAAGAGTTAGAACGTAAGCGAGGCGACACCAGTTTTGAAGTGGTCACTGCTTCCCAGATATTGGAGCAGATCAATCAGATCCTGGGAGTGATGCAGATCGTGCTGGTGGGAATTGCGGCGATCTCACTTTTAGTCGGAGCGATCGGTATCATGAATTCGATGTACACTTCGGTATTGGAGAGAACCAAAGAGATTGGCATTATGAAATCGATCGGGGCGCGAAATCCTGACATCTTATGGATATTTTTGATAGAAGCGGGATTGATCGGGCTGGTTGGCGGGGTGTTAGGAACTGCACTAGGATCAGCCATGGCCTTGGGTATCGGTCCTATCGCCAAAGAAGCAGGATTTCC